>NZ_JAZFTO010000185.1:0-31225 GCF_036446775.1 Candidatus Desulfatibia sp. | reverse complement strand
GCCAGATTAGATGCTCCCGGAGTTTTACACCAGGCTTCCGGGACGCCCCTAGAGAGGATTCAGGGACATCTTAATATATTAAGTTTAGCAAGCTTTGAGAAAACAAGGGGGTTAGGTAACAGTTATGAAATACGGGGCGTTCGTGAACCTTTAAACCTGTGTTATCTCCGATAGATCACAGCCCTACCCAATCCTGCGATAATTGAATAATATATCATAGAAAGCATGCTTTTTGAAATCTGAGGTAACTTGCACGCACCAATAGGAATCTCCTTTGAAGTTTAGGACATGATCTGAGTTTATGGAACTGAATTTTGGAGAAGAATTAATCAAGTTTTTCAGAAATTATATTCACTTCGACCCCAAAGTGTCTTGCAGCATTTGAAAGCTGAACATCGGCGGTTATCAAGGGTAAATTATCTCACATATCCTCGGGAAATCCGTGTCTTCGGGCGATCTTTTGGAACATTTGTGTGAGCCCGAGGCTCAGCGTGAAGACGGAGTTGATGTCGAGGTTCTTGTCCGTTATTTGGTCGAAGAAAATATTGAGGCTCGATTCGAAACCGTCTTCCGGCGACCAGTAGCATATCATGACAGGAACTTTGGGCAGGGGGTACAGAACCACTGCTATATCTGATTCGAATTGTTTTTCCACCTGCTTTCCGCTGAGAATGTGAACCATGTCGTCAAAAAGACCGGTATAGACGTCTGCCACTCGTTTCATGGGATCTTCGCAGCGCCTCTTAAAAAGCGGGTACCGCTCCCTTCCGTCTTGCAGCTCCCGCAGCGAAATCCAGTTTCCTGTAACCGGCAGCCCCTGGGCGTAAAGGACATAGTTGAGAAACGGGATGACCACCCACGGATTGATGTGGATGTCAGCGTAAAGATTCCCCTTTGTATCAACGCTGAAGCTTTTGCCTAATATCTTGAGCATCAGCTTGCCGTCCGAGAACCGGGCTCCTATTCTTTGGGCGGCGGCAGCAAGGTCAAGGTTGGCGGTTTCGTTTTTCAGATATTGCAGGTATTCACCCCGTTCGGGTTCAACCGCAGTCTGATTTTCGGATTCTCCGGAGAACCGTTCAATGGTCTCTCGATCCAGTTGCGGGCATTCGTCGAGCTTTCTTTGACCCGTAAAAACCGCTCCGGCAAATGCAAGACATGTCTTTTCGCTGCATTCCCGGCAATTCGACTTGTCGAGATGCCGAAAGATTTCCATGGCATTTTTCGGTTGTGGCATGTGAGTCTTCCTCCATATCCACTTATCTAAAACCGTAATAGTTTAGCCACCAAGCCTCTAAGATTATAATATAATTCTTTTAATTCCATTTTTAATAAGAGGCACATGAAAATTGATTAGAAAACCAAGGCGTTTGCCGGTCAATTTTAGATGACTGAGTATTTGTGCTTCCCATATTCGGCTATAGATTCTTCTCTTTTTGATAAAGGCTTATAATCCATACTCTTTCTTTGTGCCTTTGTGCCTTAGTGGCTAAACTGTTACAAATAAAAGTGATTTTTTCCTCGATTTGCAACGCCATCAGCTTTTCGTGACCCGCAAAGAAAGTTCGGCAAGCTGGTCTTTGTCGGGCTCAGACGGAGCATCGGTGAGCAGACAGGCCGCTTTTTGGGTTTTTGGAAACGCAATCACGTCACGGATGGAAGGCTGCCCGCACAGGATCATCACCAAGCGATCAAATCCCAGGGCAATACCGCCGTGTGGCGGCGCACCGGATTCCAGCGCTGAGAGCAGGAATCCGAATTTCGCTTCGTAGGTCGCCCGGTCCATGCCCAGGGCTTCAAATACCTTTTCCTGAATATCCTTATCATGCATACGGATACTGCCGCCGCCGATTTCAGAGCCGTTTAACACAAGGTCATACGCGCGCGACCTGACTGCCAGGGGCTCATCTTTGAGCAAGGCGTAATCTTCTTCAAGGGGAGCCGTGAAGGGGTGGTGCAGGGCCTGATACCGGCCTTCGTCTTCATTGTATTCCAGCAGGGGAAAACAAGTAATCCATACGAAACTGAACTTGTCTTCATTTATCAGATTCAGCTTTTGACCTATAAGGTTGCGAAGATGACCCAGCGCTTCATTGGCAACCTGGGGATGATCAGCCACAAAAAAGACCAGATCCCCGGGTTCTATGTCCAGGCGCTTGGCCAAAGCTTCTTTTTCGCTTTTTGTGAAAAACTTTTCAATGGGAGACTGCCAGGCATCTTCCCGGATTTTTATCCACGCCAGGCCCTTGGCTCGATAAATCGCCACAAAATCAGTAAAATCGTCAATTTCTTTTCGAGAAAAATCGATGCAGCCCTTGGCATTCAGCGCCTTGACGACGCCTCCTTTTTTCACGGCGCCGGAAAAGAGTTTGAACCCTGAATCTGCGACAATGTCAGAGACATCTTGCAGTTCGAGTCCAAAACGGATATCCGGTTTGTCAAGGCCGAAGCGGCCGACGGCATCGGTATATGGCATACGAGCAAAGGGGATTTTAATTTCAAGCCCCATAACATCCATAAAGAGATGCTTCATCAGCCCTTCGGTCACCTGCATGACATCGTCTTCGCCGGCAAAGGACATTTCCAAATCAATCTGGGTGAACTCCGGCTGACGGTCCGCCCGCAGATCTTCATCCCTGAAGCAGCGCACAATCTGATAATAGCGGTCAAATCCGGATATCATCAAAAGCTGCTTAAAAATCTGGGGCGACTGCGGCAAGGCATAAAACTGTCCCGGATTAACCCTGCTGGGCACCAGATAGTCTCGGGCGCCTTCAGGGGTGCTGCCAGTTAACATCGGCGTTTCAATATCCAGAAATCCAAGTCCGTTCAGATACTGCCTCACCGCCAGAGCGGCCTTATGTCTGAGGATAATATTTTTTTGCAGTTGGGGGCGGCGAAGGTCGATATGCCGAAATTTCAGGCGAATCATTTCCGACACGTCGATAGCATCCTCGATTAGAAAAGGAGGGGTTTGAGCTGCATTTAATATTTTCAACTCCGTCACCATGACTTCAATCTCGCCGGTAACCAGGTTGGAGTTGGTCATACCCGCGGGTCTTTTTTCCACTCTGCCGCGCACACCCAGCACATATTCATTCCGAATCACATGAGCCTTTGCATGGACCTTTTGATCCACCGTTGGATTAAAGACGATCTGGGTTATGCCGTTGAGGTCCCGCAAATCGATAAATATGACTCCTCCATGATCTCTGCGGTGCTGCACCCATCCCATCAGCACCACTTCACTGTCGACGTCAGCTGCACCCAGCTCGCAGCAGGTGTGGGTTCTTCTCATTTCTCCAAGTAGATCTGCCAATTACTCAACTCCTTTAATAAAAGCGCTTTGCGATTTTATATAACGTCCGCCTTCGGCGAACTTAATTAAACTGATCGGTTCTGGGTTCAGGGTTCTAGGTTCAAAGGTTATAACATCTTGACATTACATAACGTTACAACTCAATGTCAGGATTGGTCTTTTGCACCCATGGGGTGAGAATTATTTGCCGATTCTATTGGGGCGTAACTCTTTTGGATTGAGCCCGTTAGGGCTCATCAACCCAGAACGTTGAACCGCTCAACCTAGGTTAAACATACAGTTTTCGTTAACTTTCATTAACCCAGAACGTTGAACCTCTGAACCCAGAACGGTTACACTCACATCGTCAGTTGAGCCTTTACATTCTCAACCAGGCCTTCGATGGGAATTGAAACCTGATCTTTGGTTGCCATATTGCGCAGAATAACCGAACCCTGTTCAAGCTCTTTTTCCCCTACGATTAACGTATGTTTGGCCGCAAACTTATTAGCCCGTTTCATTTGACTTTTTAGACTCCTGTCACCCATATCCATTTCGACCTGTATCCCTGCAAGGCCGAACGCACAGGACCATTCAAAAGCCAGCGCCCGGCTTTTTTCACCGAGTGCGGCCACAAAAATGTCCAACTGCCGAGCATTGTCAACGCCACTGTCCGGCGTTAGCTCTACCAGCCTGTCAAAACCGATGGCAAATCCGGTGGCCGGAAGATCCGGGCCACCCAGGGTTTTAACGAGGCCGTCGTAACGGCCGCCGCCGGCCACGGCATCCTGGGCACCTAACAAACCGGTCTTGACCTCGAAAGTTGCCCGCGAGTAATAGTCAAGTCCTCTAACAAGGCGTTTGTCGACTACATACGGAACATTGAGCCTTTCAAGGGCATTCTTCAGGATTTCAAATTGCCGGTGGCACTCCGGACACAAAGAATCGAGAATGGAAGGTACTTCCTCCAAGGCTTCCTTGCAAGCAGGAACTTTGCAATCCAGAACTCTCAACGGGTTACGGGTTTGCCTTCTGTTACAGTCCGAACAAAGCCTGTCTTTTACGGTGGACAAAAATTCATTTAATGATTTCTTGAAATTGGGTCGGCACACCGGACATCCCAACGAGTTGATATGGGACTCCACGTCCGTAACCGACAGTCTCGAAAACAACGTTGCCAGGATAAAAATGAGCTGAGCATCTGCCAAGGCGGAATCCACACCGAAAATTTCGGCATTAATCTGGTGAAATTGCCGGTAGCGCCCCTTTTGGGGTCTTTCCCTGCGAAACATGGGGCCAATAGTGTAAAATTTGCGGACAGGGTCTTTGGCATACAGTTTGTGCTGAATATAGGACCGCACAATCGATGCCGTTGCTTCCGGCCGCAGGGTCAGAAGATCCCCTTTTCTGTCGGGAAAGGTATACATTTCCTTTTCCACAATATCGGTATCTTCCCCGATACTCCTGGTAAACAGCTCGGTGCGCTCCATAATCGGAATGCGGATTTCCTTAAAGCCAAAGTCCTCCAAAAGCGCAACGGCCGTCTTTTCGATCTTTTGCCAAAGTTCCACTTCTCCCGGCAGGATATCTTTAAAACCTCTGATTAATTGTATCATTTTTATTTCTTTTCCCAGCGCAGAAGTTCGGTTACCTTACTCAAGGTACTCCCCTCTTTGATCTCTTCCCGGATGCGGTTTCATTTTTCCTCTTTCATTCGATAACAGCATGTCGCGATGAAAGGGGTCCCACATCCTTGTCGCTTTCCTGGTAAAGCTTCAGAATCACCGCCTCTAAAAAAAGAAAGGCCGCTTGCTCGAACAAAGAGCCGACCATCTGCGACGAATGGGGCTCATGGTCTCGACACAGCTTGGTGGTTCCCGGAAGATGGATGCTCATATCCACCAGCGCGGCGATGCTGGATTCGAGATTCCCCAGAATTCCGTAGGTTACGGCATGATGTTCTTTAGCACTACTGACCGCTGCAAGCGTTGCAGGGGTCTCTCCTGATCCACTAAGAACGATGAGCAAATCACCACGAACAATGGCGGGAGTAATGGTCTCACCACAGAAATATACCTGGTAGCCCAGATGCATCAGCCGCATGCAGAAACAGCGCAGGATAAATCCGGATCTACCTTGAGCAAAGCAAAAAATAGATCCGGCGCTGTTAATCTTTTGGATTAAATCCTCGAAAGCTTCATCGCTGAAGCTTTGGGCCAAACATCGGTTTTCTTCCAAGATTGTGCCAATCAACTCCTGAATATTGAGCTTGCCGGTCTTTGTATCGTTTGTATTTGACAAATTTTGCACCAGGGCGACATTTAAGATTAATAAAATCGTGTTACGATTTTATGAAACTCCCGCAAGCAAGCTTGCGGGATCTTGCAAACTGTATCATTTTGGCCTTATGAAATTAACTCAGTTGGAACGGTCAATTTGTTAAGGCTTTAAATTATTACAATAAACCTTTTATTAAAAATTGGAAGTATGACGAAATGGACTCTGTATGTCAAGGCAATATTACCCGGATTTGAGTTCTTGCCCGCCGGTTTGGCTTGACAAGATCCGACTTTGATTAACCTTAAAGGGGTTTATGGCTTGACATTTCGATGGTGCTATGGAGTGATGGAAAATAAGTTTGTTCACTGATTGAGGTGTTCAGCAAATCGGATTCTGGGAAAATCCAACGACCGATTATCGTTTTTCCAATACTCCAGTACTCCATTACTCCAACTCGCCATTTAATAGACGTTAAGGCCAAATCATGGGTTTCTGACCTATCTTAAAGGAGCAGGTTTTCAGAACCAAAAAATAGGAGTCAGAAATGAAACCATCTTTTGCCATTGTAGGATGCGGTAAGGTTGGGACGGCTCTCGGAATATTTCTTGCCAAAGCAGGGTATAAAGCCGCCGGTTTGGCCGACATGAGTCTTGCTTCAGCCCAACGGACGGCAGAAATCATCGGCTGTGATCATTATAGTGATGTCCCCTGGGAAATAACCTGCAATGCTGATGTTGTCTTTATAACAACGCCGGACGGAGCCATTATAGAGACTTGCGACAGCATTGCCGGCCACAAAGGATTTGCCGATAAAGCTGTGGTGCTGCACTGCAGCGGTGCTCTGCCGTCGACTATCTTATCAACTGCAAAAACATGCGGCGCTCAGACAGGTTCCATGCATCCGCTGCAGACTTTTGCTTCCACGGAATTTAACGCCAACCCTTTTCAAGGTGTAACCGTTGCTGTAGAGGGTGAAAGCGATGCGGTTAATATGGCAAAGCAAATCGTTGCCGATCTTGGTGGAAGCAGCGTCACAATTCTGACAGAAGCCAAAACCCTCTACCATGCATCGGCGGCGGTGGCCTCAAACTACCTGGTGACCTTGCTTGACCTTGCATTCCAGCTCATGGGCGCATCCGGAATAACAGGCCGGGATGCATTTAAGGTATTAAAACCCTTGATTGAAGGTACTCTGTCCAATATCGAAGAGGTCGGAATTCCCGCAGCGCTCACCGGGCCCATTGTCCGGGGAGATGCAGAAACTGTGGAAAAACACATAGAAGAAATCGGATTAACAGTCCCCCGGTTGCTGGACCTTTATAAAACCTTAGGGTGGTATACCATTGATATCGCAACGGCCAAAACAACGATTTCGGGAACTACCGTCACGCAGTTGAAAAACCTCCTGGGGCCTTCTAGTGGGTAGAAAAGATTTGGGGGGTCCTTAATTATAAATAGATGCTTTTTTGTAATACGCAACTGATACTGGATACTGGATGCTTGATGCTGGATAAAATACAAATAACTCCCTTTTGAAATCCAGTATCCAGAAACCAGCATCCAGCATCTATCCGAACAGAGATATGAAATATTGGGATTAGATTCTGTGAAGTCGAAGAGGGTTATCAGCAAGGCTTTTGTTGGCTGCTTTCAACCGGTCCTCACTCGATATCACGGCCACAGCATGATTTTTATCATCGTCAAAGTATCTTTGGGCAGCATCAATTACCTGATTGCGGTTTACGGCCAAAAGCCGCTCCTTGAACCGCTGGCGCGTCTCGTCCGGCAGAGAGATAATTTGTCTTAAAAAGGCTTTTCGGGCCGCCGTCCCCGGCGGATCGGGCTTGTCAATGTCAGAGCATACCTGCAGGATAGCCTCCTTGACATCTTCATCATTGAAGCTTCCCGATTTGATGAAAGTCGGAGCAGCATCATATACTTTCAAGGTAGTTACAATGTGTGGATCCCGATAAGAACCGAAGCAGAACAGTCCGTCTTCACGGTTGTAAATGGCAAACCCGCCGTATGCTCCGCCTTTTTCCCGTATTTCACGATGCAGATACAAAGATCGGAGGATCGTGCTGATTACGGATAAAGCGGGAGCATCTTTATGGCCCAGACGAACGGTTGGAAATGTCCGGGCGACAAATGAGACGGCGGTCGATGTGCTCCAGCCTTCGCGGGGAATTTCATCTTTGATATTGACTTTAGGCGGTATAAAACCATGGGCCGATTTTATATATTTCGGCTTTTTACCAAGTTTTGCCTGAACAGATATTGCCGGTGAAGCAGTTTCCGAGATCGCATGGTCTTCACCGACCAGGGCCATTTTGAAGTTTTCTTTGATGAAAAGGCCTTTGCCGATATCAGCAAGTTCTTGGGCAATCGATTGGAGCCTGTGATTCGTAAGGCTGTCGGTTATTGCTTTTATGGTTTTCAGCTGGTGAATTCCGTGCCAGTTTTCACCGAGGGTATGCGTTGGTGAGAAGTTTCTCGAAGCCAGTGCCATTGCCAGACGGTGGCCATTATGAACAACCATAGATTCCAGTCCTGCCCGGTATTCTAAAAACAAGCTTTTTAAACGGACCAGATCTGAAAAATCGACTTTGCTAAAAAGCTCTTCAATGATTTCAAACATCTTTTCCTGATTCCGAACCAGGCATTTGCCGCTGAATATTGCTAAAGGCAAACAGCCGCCCGAGGCGTCAAAGCCTGTCCGCGCACTACATGACAAGCTGATTCCGCCGGTATTAAGATCAATTAGCTGTGCCATGGCGGCATAATCGTGAACAGACGTACCGACCTTGGAAAACGCGTAGCAGAAAAAGGGGACCAGGGATAGCAGATGCTTGGGCAGCAATCCGCATCCGGCAACCGCCGAGAAATAAAAAATACCGGAAGTCGGCTGCTGATAACAAGCGACCTTTACAGTGTCGTAAAATGTTGGCGCTTGCACGCTTGGTACTGTGGGCGGAATCTCTTCAAGCGCCAGGGTAGGAAGGCAGGAAACATCCTCTTTCTCTTCCCGGAACTGTTTTAGGGTCCGGGCATCCTCGATTATTTTTTCAAGGTCAGATGGTTTCATGCCGACCTGCACGCGGTCGAGTTCAGCGGCAACCCGCGCAGCCTCTTTTTCTTCCACCTGCTGATCGGGGACGAGTGTTATGAGCACCCGGTGCGGGTTGTCCAAAAAACATTTTTTGATATAATTTTCAAAAACCGGACCTTGGGCTATCTCCCGGCGGAGCCGTGCAAGATCGCTGTCGAATTGCAGGATTTTAAGAGGGTCGCCGCCATGAAACCAGCTTCCGGCAAAAATAAGCAGCAATTTAATGCCATATGGATAGGGTGTGCCGGTTACTTCTTTGCGATGAAACTCTAATTGATGAATAGCCGATTCAATTCTTTGTTGGTCGATTCCACTTGCAGACAGGTCCTTTAAGACGTCGAATATGATCGCTTCGATCTTGCCTGCGGCGGATTCCTCTACATCCTTCAGTCCACAAACAAACAGAGTGTCTTTGTTGGCGCTGTCAAATCCGGTTCCGTCGCAAAGAGCGGTTCCGAGTTTTGAATCTATCAGAGCCTTTCGCAGAGGAGAGCCGGGATTTCCGAGAAGGATTTGTCCCAAAAGTTCCAGAGTCAGTACCTCAAACGCATCCTTGATATCGGCCGTGAGCCACGCTACGCAAACCTGGCATTTTTTGGATGGATCTTCATTCTTATCCAGAGGGTATGGGTAGGTTGTTTTTTTCGACTCGCTCCAGCGAGGTTGTAAAGGAACATCCGTCCGGGGGTCGATGCGTTCAAAATGTTTCAAGACTTTATCAGTGATAAAATTCAAATGGGCCTTTAAGGGTAAATTTCCGTAAGTATAAAAAAAAGCGTTGCTGGGGTGATAATGTCTTTTATGGAAAGCTTTAAGCTGTGCATAGGTCAAAGTAGGTATTACAGCCGGATCACCCCCCGAGTTGAACCTGTATGTCGTTGAGGGGTAAAGAGCGTTTAAAATGGAACGGCCCATCACCTGACTGGGTGACGACATGGCACCTTTCATTTCATTATAGACAATGCCTTTATAAACCAGTTTTACAGAGTCGGAAGATAGCGTATCATTATCGACTTCCAGTCGATGACCTTCCTGTTTGAAGCTCAGTTCATCGATTTTGGGATAAAAAGCCGAATCAAGATAAACATCCATAAGGTTGTAAAAATCTTTGCTGTTCTGGGTGGAAAAAGGATACATGGTCCAGTCCGATGCCGTAAAAGCGTTCATGAAAGTGCTCAAACTCCTGCGCAGCATGGAAAAGAATGGATCGCGAACAGGAAATTTATTCGAACCGCATAAGACCGTGTGTTCCAGGATGTGAGCGACACCGGTAGAATCCTTAGGAACTGTCTTAAAAGCTACGCTGAATGTGTTTTCCTTATCATTATTACTGATGTGGACATGTTTGGCTCCTGTAGCGGTATGTTGGAGCTCATAAAAAAATAAATCGGTCGCCCTGATTTCTATAACGCGCTGAACATCGTAACCGTCAATGCGGCCGCCGGCGCTAAGATCCGGGTTGTTTTGATCAACAGAGGTGTTCATAAATCAATCCTTTAGGACACTAAGTAGATTCCACGACTTTTGCGAACAATTTTGTCCGTCTTGTGAAGCCGAAAAATAATATTGCGAAGTTTTTTTTCTCCAAAACCGGTGTGGGCCTGAATTTCGGCAAACGCTACACCTTTTCGGAAACGTTTAATGACACTCAGCGCGATGTCAGCCGAAGTCGCGGCAGGTCTGCCGGCTATGGCACTGCCTTTGGCTGCCTTGGGGCCGTAAACCTGTCGGTTCTTACCGGCGGCTGTTGGCTTGATCAGCTTTTCCAATTGATCCATTTTGGCCATCAGTTTGTCAATATCTTTCCGAGTAGGGATGTTATAGTATTGCATGAAGAATTTAACCATGGCATCAAAACTTACCGATTTTCCCCTTCTCCTGGTCATGTTATTCTCCTTGGATAATGAGTATCTATGGCTGAAACGAAACAGTAATATCTAAAAAAACTAATTAACTATATTTAAAAAGTCAAGTACACCACAGACTGGAAGTTTTAGCAACTTCGCATTATCAAATCGCTGGGCGATTTTATGTTGAGAAGCAAAGGCTTTCATGTTAATCCCTTTCTGATGAAAACAGACAAGAACAACATGAACACCAAAATATCAAGCCACGGGCTCAGAAAGAATCATTTTCGGGAATTCATTGAGCGTACTAAAACGCTTCAGGGTGATCCCCACTATGTTGCCATGGGCATGGCCCTCGGAGTTTTTGTAAGCGTAACCCCCACAATCCCATTTCATACAATCATCGCCATTGCACTGGCATTTATTTTAAGAGGAAGCAAGCCTGCCGCTGCCGTCGGTGTCTGGTTCTCAAATCCGATCACCATACCTGTATTTTACATAGCAAGTTATAAAACCGGAATGTTTATGCTCGGGAAATCAATCCCTCATGACATGAATTACGAGTCAACACGGGAACTGATGACGCTGGGATTGGATGTAACCGTTGCAACGATTACAGGAGGAGCGATACTCGGTATTGTGCCGGGTATTGCGGCTTACTTTATAACGCGAAAAATATTTACAAAAATCCGTTCACGAAAAAAGCATGAGATCTCCCAAAATACTCCTTGCGGCTCATAATATGCGACCCAAGAAGCAACTCGGCCAAAATTTTTTGACGGAGCCGACCACTGCCGAGATGATTGTCAGCCGCAGCGGAATCTTGCCGGAGGATGTCGTTCTGGAAATCGGGGCCGGTCTCGGTGCCCTCACTATCCCGGTGGCTCGGACCGTTAAGAAGGTCTATGCGGTTGAAAAAGATCGTCAAATTTTAAAGATTCTTAAAACCCAGCTGCTTGCCAACAACCTTTCAAATGTTGTTTTAATGGGGGAAAATATACTTAAGATCGATATTCAGGCGCTGGCTGAAAACATTAGCCGTAAAATCGTTGTCATGGGGAATCTTCCCTACAACATCTCTTCCCAAGTTCTTGTTCAACTTATAACTTCCAGAAGCGTGGTTTGCCGGGCCGTTCTCATGTTCCAGAAAGAACTGGCCCAACGCATTACAGCTTACCCCGGCTGCAAGGAATATGGACGACTTACGGTTATGCTGCGGTACTGCAGCGATATAAAAAAACTAGCCGATGTCAAAGCTGCTCTTTTCTTCCCGAAACCCAAAGTCGATTCCGAGGTTCTTGAATTCAGATTTAAATCATCACCGGAAATATCGGCACATGATGAAATCTTCCTTTTCAAGGTCATCAAAGCAGGTTTCGGAAATAGAAGAAAAACCCTTAAAAACGCGCTTGCCGCCAGCCCGCTCAACATTGATTCCAAGACAGCCGCCCAATTACTGCAACGTTCGGATATTGATCCTGACCGCCGTGCCGAAACTCTGAGCGTCGCAGAGTTTGTCACACTAAGCAACACTCTAAGCGAGGCAAAGGTCGATTAGACAGGTGTCGGGGATCAGTAATCAGGGGTCAGCGTGGTAGGCACTTTTCTTTTTTGGTTTTACGATAATGACTACTGCCTTGCTATTGTCCAGGTATTGCCTGGCAAGCGCCGACACCTCTTCTTTTGTAATCGAAGCATAATCCGGCATTATTGTCCGGCTCCATTCGAACTGCTGAGGATGTTGTTCCGAGCCGTTGAGAACCGTATTCAACCAGTAGCCATTCTTTCGCTTCATATCTTTAATGCTGGTGAGTGTTGGATTCACGGCCCGTCTCAACGCGTCCTGGGAAGCGCCATTTTCAGCAAGATCCGCAATTAATTTTTTTACAACACCAACAACCATATCGACTTCTTCAGGGTCGACATGTATCATGACCTGAAATACGCCATATCCCGGGTAAGCTCGTTTCGGACTGTTAAAAGCAAATGCGGAATAGGCTGCTCCCAGCTTTTCCCGGACCTTCTCACGAAGTTCGTCAGAAACGATATTTGCCAGGATAGCAAAACGGCGCGTTCTGCCGATATCCCACAAATCTTCCGATGGATAGGCGATAACCACAAGGCCCTTGGGTATTTCTGTCTCAACTGGTATCAGCAGAGATTGATTAACCGGAAATTGAGGCGAACGTGATGACTTTTCTGTAGATGGGCTTGGCTTTTTAGAAAGATTGCCAAAATATTTAGACGCTGTTTTTACTACATTTTCGACATCAAAATCTCCCACTATCGAAACTTCAATATCTTCCGTTATCAATGAAGCGTCGAACCATGATCGCACATGCTCAAGGGTCAATCGCGCAAATCCTTTGTAACCGGGAAGACCGAAACGGCTGTCGCCCCCGGCAAGAAAGCGCTTTCCGGTAAGTACCATGGCCCCCTCGATGGAACTAGCGCGCCGCTGGTGTTGTTGTTTGAGGCGTTCCATGGAAAGGGTATAAGCATCTTCCCGAAAACCCGGATCAACCAGATGGGCGTATAGCAGCTGAAAAAGCAGGGGCACTTCTTCGGGAACAGTTGTGCCCGTGAAATAAAAGCGGTCTTCCCCAACACTGAAATTGACCGTCGTATTTTTCCCGGCCAGGGCCAGCTCTATGTCATCCTTGTCGAGGGTGCCGAGTCCGCTTTCATTAATCACCATTGTGCTAAGGGAAGCCAGCCCGGCCTTATCGACAGGCTCGGCAGACCGGCCCATTCCAAAAGCAAGCTTAACCAAAACTTCATTAGCCTCAAAATCTGTTTTTTTGAGGTTCAGACGCACCCCGTTTTCAAAGTCAATCCGGACAACTCCAAGATCAGACAATGTTGATCGACGCACAATCCGGCCTGCTTTTGCAGGTTCCGCAAGATAAGGAAACATCACTGCTTTAGATGCAGGCGGCCTTGATACTTGAACTTTATGGCTCCTGTTATAGGTTGCCAGTATCTGTTGCTCAGGTTTTTGGTCCCTGCCGGTCAGATCGGTATTGCCCGTTACAAGTACAAGTCTATGGTTGGGTGACCACGTTTTTTTGAAAGCATCGGCAACATTTTTTAGTGTCATGGATTTGAGCAACGGTGTAAGCAGTTCTTTTTTCTGTGAAGGCGACATAAAAACTCTATCGGCGTTCAATGACCATATTATTCTGCGTGCCAGATTCCGACTGTTGCGTGTCGGAGCCTTTTTAACCGCCTGGTCAAGTTCTGAAAGAATATTCTTTTTCACCCTTTCGAGCTCTGATTTTGCAAACCCGTGTTCCAATGCCTGCCGTAAGGTTTGCTCGATAAGCGCAAGTGATTTCTCCCAGTTCTCCGGACTGCTCTCGGCAGCTATATCGGCATATTTAATTTGGTGTAAAAAAATACCGGAACTGATAGCAGCTGAAGTAAAAGGGGTGTTCGGTTTGCCGACCAGTCTGTCCAGCCTGTTCTGAACAATTCTGTCGGCAACATTTGCCGTCAACAAGCTGCTTTGAAGGGCGAGAGAATCCGGCTTCCTTGGAATCTTTTTTATAACTTCAACGCTTATTTGGGTATTACCGGTTTCCTGTTCAAAATGGTAGAAAGATTTTACCCCATTATGGTGAATTGGTCCTAAGTCGGGCTGTGGCTCGGGAGGTGCCCGGGGGGATAAAGATGAGAATCTTTCTTCGATAAGCGACGGCGCAAGCTTAATGTCAAAGTCCCCCACCATAACAAGTATCATTTTCTCCGGCCGGTACCATGTATTGTAAAAAGCTTTAAACTGCATGCTATCGGCATTTCGCAGAACTTTTTCAACACCGATTGGAAGTCTCTTCGATATTCTTGAGTCAGGAAACTCGAACTTCATAGTCGCAACATGGGTTCGATACGACGCTGAATCCCTGGTTCGCTTTTCAGCCAGAACTACCCGCCGCTCTCTGGCAACCTCTGACTGTAAGAGAAGCGCACCTTCGGCATAGTCTTGCATTACAACAAGTCCTTGCTCCAGGCCTTCCCGGCTGCCTTCAGGCAGCAGGATATCATAAACGGTTTTATTAAAGCCGGTATAAGCATTGGCATCGGGTCCAAATTGCATCCCGATGCTTTGGAAATATTTTACAAGTTCTCCGGGTTTAAAGTTCGTAGAACCGTTAAAAAGCATGTGTTCCAGAAAATGAGCCAAGCCCTGCTGAGAGTCTGATTCATTTGTTGAGCCGGCCTGAACATTCAGGTGCATGCTCACCCTGCCTTTGGGCTTATGATTTTCCATTAATACATACCTGAATTCATTCTTCAGTTTTCCAAATACAACAACAGGATCCGGTAAAAGATTACTCTTTTCATGGGGCCATTCATTTAGAGCGTCGATTTGTTCAGCAGCAGCTGTGGCAATGGAAAGATGGATGGGGGAATTTTGAAAGAAAAAGCTGCTGCCGGTGTTGCCAACACCTAGTTTGCCGGAGAAAAAAAATAATGCAGTACCTATAATTGCAGCCCATGTGCAAAACCTTGAGATAAAAGGGCCTAATCGTTTTTTGGACATAATTATACTCCTGCCATCCCTAATCGAGCGAAACGCTCGATGTCCGTTGTTCGTTGTCTGTTGTCCGTAGCTAATTTAACCCTAATCGAGCCAAAACTCGATCAGGTGTCTGTGGTCAGTTGTCCGTAGTCAGTGGTTTTACAGGTTCTTTGGGCCTCTTTTTGTGTTTCACCTGTAGTTGAAATATAATTTCGCTTCTTATTGCCTTAGCAACGGACGACGGACAACAAACAACTGACACATTGAGTTTTAACTCAATTAGGGTATTACTCTTTACGAAACCGTTATGGATAATATAAAACAAGTCATAGAAATGACAATATCTCTGGAAACGATTTTCGACAGAAATGAAAAGCCTTCAGCCTGCTCGCTCAAAATATTAAACAGACTGAAGGCTTTTTAGGGCTGCTAAATCGGTCGGCGTAAGAATGCTAAAGTATTAAAGCCAATTTGCAATTTGTGGAGAAAACGTCCCTAAGTCCCGTTACCGAGCTGGGACGTGGAATACACTCTGCTGCCGGCTACTACTTCTTCACATAAAGGCCGCGCGACTTTGCAACGATCATACCTTTGTTTGAAAGCTTGTAAAGCGCGTTGCTGAGCTGTCTGGGATTAAGTTTTGTTTTTTTCTTCAATGCAGCGACAGTAATGCCTTTCCTGGTTCTTTGAATGGCACCATATACGGCCTCCAGGACGGTAGCTTTTTTCTTCGCCACGGCTTTTTTAGCGGGAGCTTTTTTCTTCGCCACGGCTTTTTTCGCAGGAGCTTTTTTCTTCGCCACGGCTTTTTTCGCAGGAGCCTTTTTCTTCGCCACGGCTTTTTTCGCAGGAGCCTTTTTCTTTTTGGCAGGAGCCGTTTTGGGGGCTTTAAGTTTATCTAACTGTTTTGTGATTTTATCTACCTGTTTGGAAAGAGTTGCCAGTGACTTAGATACGGTCCTTAATTGCACTTTTAATTTCTTCATTTACACTTACCTCCTTAATTGGTTGATATTCTTTACTACAACAATACTTCACTCTAAAAGCTATTTTATAGAATGTCAACCAAATCTGCAATTAAAATACAATTCTAATATTCCTTATCACGAAGCACTGAATTCTTCTCAAATGGAGGCGGTCAACTTCACTGAAGGGCCGCTGCTGGTGATTGCCGGGGCCGGCAGCGGGAAGACCAGAACGCTTACGTACAGGGTTGCTCGTCTTGTGGAAAAGGGCGTTGCGCCGGATTCTATTCTTCTTTTGACATTTACCCGCAAAGCATCGTTTGAGATGCTGAAACGAGCTGCGCTGCTTTTAGACAATTGATATGCAACTTGGGCCTTGATATGTAAGCCCAGAAATTATATATTTAGTAAATACTGCAATTAAGCTTATAATTTTTTTCTGGCGGAGGTTGAGATGATTATCGGAATCCTAAAAGAAATCAAAACCGAAGAACATCGCGTTGCCATGACCCCGGCCGGGGTGGAAGTAATGCAACAAAACGGACATACGGTGCTGGTGGAGAAAAATGCCGGCAGGGACAGCGGGTTCACAAATTCCTCTTATGCCAAAGCCGGCGCTGAAATTGTAAATACGCCCGCTGAGATTTATAAACGCTGTGACATGGTGATGCATGTCAAGGAACCCTTGCCTTCCGAATATGAGCTCATCAAAAAGGACCAGATCATATTCACCTATCTGCACCTGGCTGCATTAGAAGAGCTGACAAAAGTCCTTATTAAAAGCCGCAGTATCAATATTGCCTATGAAACCATTCAAAAGGCCGACGGCTCTTTGCCGCTTTTGACCCCTATGAGCGAAGTGGCGGGATGCATGGCCATCCAGCAGGGAGCCAAGTATTTGGAAATGGCCCACGGCGGCGCGGGTATTCTGCTGGGAGGCGTGCCGGGAGTAAACCCCGGCACGGTGGTCATTATCGGCGGCGGGGTCGTTGGCACCCAGGCAGCCAAGACGGCTTGCGGTCTGGGTGCTAAGGTTTATGTGCTCGACACCAACCTTGAGCGACTGCGCTACCTGAGTGATATAATGCCCCGGAACTGTTTTCCTCTGATGTATGATCCGGCGATCCTTCGCGAACTATTAAAAAAAGCCGATTTAGTCGTTGGGGCTGTTCTTATTGTCGGCGCCCAAGCTCCCAAAATTATAACCCGCGATATGCTAAAAACCATGAAAAAAGGGGCCGTGATCGTGGATGTAGCCATCGATCAGGGTGGCTGCTTCGAAACCTCAAGACCGACCACCCACAATGATCCGATTTATAACGTTGACGGAATTGTGCATTACTGCGTGGCCAACATGCCGGGCGGTGTCGCCAAAACATCCACCCTGGCTCTTACCAATGCGACGTTGCCGTATGCACTTGAAATTGCGGACAAAGGCTGGAAAAAAGCGTTCAGAGAAAACCCTGAAATCAAACTGGGTGCCAATGTGGTCAAGGGTAAAGTCACTTGTAAGGGCGTTGCCGACGCCTTCGGCCTTAAATATGTTTCCATTGATAGTCTGTTGTAACCACAGGTCCTGGTTGCTGGTCGGATCGAAGATCCCGCCTCAGCGGAGATGCCGGATACTGGATACTGGATGCCGGATACTGGATACTGGATGCTTGTTGCTGGTTACAGGAATCGGATTGCCGTTAAAACTGCCTTTTTTCTATACGCTAAACCATTCTTAAAGGAGGAAACCTTTGGACACGCCGTTAGTATGGGCAGAAATTGATCTGAAAGCCATAGCGCAAAACGTGCGTGCCCTACGTCGTATTACCAACGCTGAGGCCCGCTTGATGGCGGTTGTCAAAGCCAATGCATACGGACACGGAGTTATAGAGGTTACCCGCCGGGCTTTGGAGAGCGGTGCGGATGTTCTGGGTGTGGCCCGCTTAAATGAAGGCATTGAGCTCAGAAAAGCAGGTTTTGATGCGCCGACTCTGATATTCGGCTATACTCCGCCTGCGCTCGCCAAAAAGCTGCTCGAATTTGATCTGACTCAAACGGTCTGGTCGTATCAAACCGCTGCGGCACTTTCAGCGGCGGTTTCAGCGGGTAAAGCACTGAAGGTACACCTCAAAGTCGACTCCGGTATGGGAAGGCTCGGACTGCTGCCGGACTGCTGCAGACTGCCGGCGCTGGATGCGAATTCGTCAGCTAAGGCCCTCGGCGAAGTTGAATCGATCGCATCTCTCTCCGGTCTCCAGTTAGAAGGCGTATACACACATTTTGCCGCGGCTGACAGCGCTGACAAGTCATATGCCGGCAAGCAGTTTGAAATGTTTACAGAATTTTTAGATGAAATTCGCAAAGCCGGTCTGGATATCCCCGTATGCCACGCTGCCAACAGCGCAGCAATTATCGACATGCCTGAAACTCATCTTGACATGGTGCGCGCCGGCATCTCCATCTATGGACTCTATCCCTCTGATGAAGTTGAGAGGGACCGTATTGAGCTGCAGCCGGCCATGACTCTGAAATCCAGAGTGATTCACCTAAAAAAAGTCCCGGCCGGCTTCAAAGTCAGCTATGGCATGACTCACGAAACCTCAAAGCCCACAACCATAGCCTCGGTACCGGTCGGTTATGCCGACGGCTTCAGCCGGCTGCTTTCTTCCCGGGGCCATATGCTGGTCGGTGGGCGCCGGGCGCCCATCGTCGGGAGGGTTTGTATGGATACGACCATGCTGGATGTAGGGCATATCCCTGACGTCGATCTTGAGGATGAGGTGGTAATCTTCGGTCGGCAGCAGGATGCGTCCATTACCGCAGATGAAATTGCCGCATCCTTAAACACCATCAATTATGAAATCGTATCCTCCTTAACCGCCCGCATACCCAGAGTTTATCTACAATGATATCAAACTATGTCAGGGTCGGGGAGTTTTCTCTTATGGTCGCTTCATGGAAAATCTTTTTTTAAACCGTGTGATCACGCCAAAGGCGGATAAAACTCGTGTTTAAGGGCCCGTAAAGAAAGAACAGAGTTTTGATAAAAACTATGCCCGCCATTTTTTTGTTCATTTATGCCAAAAAATTTACAGCATTTCACCTTTTTTATCCCGCAAAGCTTCCTTATTAAGCCCAAAAGTATTACCTTAATTTTTATATGATTGCATCCGGTTGATATCATATATGTTTAACCCGGATTTATCATTAGAAATTCAGATTAGGTGTTTTTAACAAACCTGTGGAGACCATTTGTAATTGGCACAAATATTGCTTAATTTCTACTGATGTGTTGCCTCAGAGCATCGCAAGGTGAAGTATTCAGCGTTTATAGATTTCTATTTTAAATTTGAATTCCCGTTGCTTGCAGCGCGGGATGAATTTTAGCCCCGCTTTAAAAGCGGGGTAAACCTTTCGTCAATCTGATCCCGTCCCGCTGAAAGCGGGACGGGAGTTTCATAAAATCGTAACACGATTTTATTCATAGAGGGCTAAATGAAAAGCACATCTTTAAAAACTTTTTCCGGCCTGGCGGTAATGATTGATCTGAGAAACTTCTCTGAAGTTTCTCGAAGACTCCTTATTCAAAAGAAAAAACCATTTAGCAACACCCTGAAATGGCGAATTTATGAAGTCATATTTGATTTTTTGTCAGACACCATGGAAACCATAATTGGCAGTAATAATGATATATTATTTGATTTCAAACACACGGGCGATGGCTTCCTGTTAGTTACAAAACACCATCGTAACAGGAGTCAGCACTTTATAAACGGCTTTCTTTTGCTGCTTGATATTTACTTGCATCTTGACCAATCAGTACCGGAACTTAACACCAAAATAATAGACCTGTTAGAAGACAACCCTAAAATAGTGAGTGGTAATAGGCAGTTGCGCTATATAGAAAACTTGTTTACAAATATGTCCGGATCAATATGGCGTAAATATATCGATTTTTCTGTTGGCGCTCATTGCGGCACGATCTTTTATAAAACATATGGAACTCAGAAGATTTTCTTAGGAAACACCATTAACCAGGCATCCAGATTTCAAGCTTTGTCAAAAACTTTTTCAGATTACAACCTTTTTTTTAGCCAGGAAGTATCCAGTCGTTTGGGTAAAGCCATAAAAAACCCCAATCTATTCTCAGAGCTTTCAACAAAGTGGTTTAAGGATCTTGATAGAATTGAAATAAAGGGTTTCGGTCCCACCGCTGTCAAAACAATCGAAAGGAAGCATGTGGGCCGTTTTAAAGAAAAATTGATACCCTAACCCACTTTTTTCATGAAGAATTTCTCGCCGGCAGCGTCGATAAGTTTTCCGTGATTTAGCAACAAGGTGTGATGCGCCAAAGAATCGACCTGATAACGGTCATGCGTTGTAAAAATGATCGTTATTTTTTTTTGGTCATTTACCTGACGCAGAATGTTTATTATCGCTACCTGGTTTTCCACATCGACGCTTGAAGTGGGTTCATCGCACAAAAGGACTTCAGGATTAACCGCCAGTGCCCGGGCAATCGCCACCCGCTGGGTCTCGCCACCGGAGAGCCGATGTGCCGGCGCCTGAACCAGGTGTTGCATTCCCACCAACTCAAGCGATTCTTCAATAATACGATTTCTTTCTTTTTTAGGTATTTGTCTTACTTTAAGGCCAAATTCCAGATTCTTGTGGACCGTAGTTGTAAAGAGGATGGGGTGCTGTTCTACCAAAACAACCGACTTGCGCAGGGGTTGCAGGCAGAATTCGGTAAATTGGACTGGTTGCAGGCAGTAATGCATGTTGCCTGTTGTGGGCGGCTCCAGAAAACCGAGAATATTCAAAAGGGTGGTTTTCCCGGCGCCGTTATGTCCCAGCAGGGCGTAAATCCGTCCTTTTGCTATCTCCAGTAGCGGGATATCAAGGACGGTCCTGGTCGCGTAGACCTTGGTGAGTTTTGAGATTTTATAAACTTTCAAACCCTGGTTTTTCCCTGAAAAAAATGAAACATAAGATTAATCGTAAAACTCAGGCCCAGCAGGATAATGCCCAGGGCGACGGCCGGTGCAAACTGCCCTTTGTCGTATTCCAGGGCCATGGCCGTAGTCATGGTGCGGGTAAACCCCCGGGCATTTCCTCCCAGCATCATGCTGATACCAACCTCGGCAATTACCCGGCCGAAAGCGGCGATAACCGCGGCAACAATCCCAAAACGCGCCTCTCTTAAAATCACAAAGGCGGTCTGCCGGCGATTGGCGCCCAGGGTTATGGCGGTTTTGCGATAGCGCTCGTCGATCCTGCTGATCGCGGCTATGGTAAACGTTGCTACAATCGGCAGGATCAAGATGGTCTGCCCGATGACCATGGCCTTCTGGGTATAGAGCAGATCCAGTGGTCCGAGGATGCCCCGGCGCGAGATAAAAGCATAAACAAAAAGGCCGATAACAACCGTTGGGAGCGCCAGCAGAGTATTCAAACAGGTGATTACCATACGTTTGCCCGCAAAAGATTCAAAAGCAATAAAAAACCCCAGCGGTATTCCCATCAGGCTGGCAATCACCGTTGAGGTCCCGCTAACTTTTATGGAGATTGCCACAATGGAAATAATTTCCGGGTCTAAGGAAGCAACCAGCAGAAGCGCCGAAAAAAAACTGTCAATCAGAAGGTCCATATCTATTCACTTAACGGATAACCCCCAACCCGGACAAACCGGAACCAAAGAGGGTATATATAAAAATTAGGCAGTTGTACCATTTAACAAGCTGATACTGGATGCTTGATACTGGATGCTTGATACATAAAAAAATAAATTCCATATTTTATCCGGCATCCAGAAACCAGCATCCAGCATCTTATTCATAAAGGCGTCACATGGTGTTATAAATTTTTGGCCACAAAAAGCAAAAAAATTACAACTAAGGAACTAATCTGATTTTGACTTGCTTAAGGTCATAGCGTCCGGATAAAAAAGCTGTTTCCCCTGTAGTCTGTAATTCAAGATTATGGACTGCGCTTTGGCTGAAACCAGCCATTTTGCGAACTGCTGTGCCAGGGCATACCGCACATGCGGGTGCCTGGCAGGGTTAACCGGAATTACACCGTAAGGGTTGTTCAGCAGGGGATCTTCCGCGCACATGATTTCCAGATCAAGGCCTGCGTCGCGGCCGTAACGGTACTTGATATAAGTCCCTCGATCAGCCAGAGTGTAAGCTCTTTTTTCATCGGCAAAGGTGATAGTCCGGCCCATTCCCTGACCAATGGAAAGATACCATTTTTCAGATCCGACGGGATGCAGAAATTCTACCGTGCTTTTCTTTCCTTTTTTCACAATGGTACTTGTGGCGAATTTCAGCGCCAGGCCGGTTGCCATCCACAGGTCTTGTTCCTTGGTATGAGTACCGCTGTCATCCCCTCGTGAGACAAACAGGGCTTTGGCGGCGGCGATCTTTTTCAGGGCTGCTGTTGCCTCCTGCATGCCTTTGATGCCGGCCGGATCATTAGAAGGACCCAGAATAATAAAATCGTTGTGCATCACCGCATAACGTTTGGTTCCGTATCCGTCTTTAATAAATTTTGCTTCCCTTGCTCTGGCATGCACAAAGATCACATCTACGTTACCGTCGATGCCGTCACGAATGGCAGCCCCGGTTCCCTTGGCAAACACTTTGACCCGGGTGCCGGTGTCTTGTTCGAAAGGCGGAAGGAGAACATCGAGCAGGCCCGAAGCCAGGGTGCTGGTTGTGGTAGACATTTTCAGAACCTTTTCTTTAGCCCAAGCACCTTCCATAAAAACACAGGTGATTATGATTGCACTTGCAGCCGCTAAAATATACCGGCCCAACCTACGATTATGCATGTTCATTTCCAATTTCATTTTTGTGGCAGTAGCTTTAAGAAACACTCTGCTTGTTTCGTCCGGGATAGATCATCTTGCCCGAGAGTGCTAAATCGTAACCGGCATTATCTTGAGCCAGTGCTTTAAAGTCTTCTCCACGAAGCAGACCGAGAAATAGCTGCACCCCCTCGTCGAAAAAGCGCTCCTTGGAAATCATAAGATCGTAACGCTCCCAGCGAAGAGGAACAAACCCGATATCGAGCACTGCGGCCACCGCACGGATTCCCGGCCCTGCATCGGCGCGACCGGTAAGAATTTCAAGGCCGACATCCAGGTGCCGGTGAACTTCACGATGGTATCCATCGATCTTTTCACCTTTAATGCCGGCCTTTCTTAGTTCGCGGTCCAACAGCAGCCTTGTGCCGGTTCCCAGCGGCCGGTTGACTATCTGCAAACCCGGTTGATTCAGGTTCGCAATGCCGGATATCTTTTTAGGATTTTTCTTGCTTACCAGTATGCCCTGCTCACGTTTGCAGAAATTGACTATGGCCGGCATGGCTCCCAGTTCCTTGACGGCAAAATCAAAATTATATTCGACCTCATCGTCCTGAATCAGGTGGCTCGCGGCCATATGGCAGAGGTTGCGTCGCAGGGCCTTCAGCCCTCCCATGCTCCCCAGGTTACCAAACACCGCTACGTGGTTTGTATAAAGCGCATTAAAGAGAGTAATGGTTCTGTCCAGAAGAGGATCATTGCTTCCGGCAATAATCAATAGTCCGTGGTAAGGCGGAAGGTGGTCTGTACTCTCGGGATAATTGACGGTGTGGGCCTCAACCCACTGCTCCACCAGGTGCCGCGGAAAAATCCACTTGCCGGTAACTTTGGTTGCCGGCAGTCCCTTTTCGGCAACCAGTGTATAAACCATCTTTTCGTTTACTCCCAGAAACCGGGCCACCTCTTTGGTTGATAAAAATCTTTTCATTTTCCGGCTTGTCCAGGCTGTGTTGTTGTTTATGAAATATCCGGGTTAAATATCTGAACCTATAGTTTTTAGGTTATTATTTGTCAATATTTATTTAATTTAATTAATTACCTGACTCATAACAACCAATACTAACCATAAATCGTAAATATTTTCGCCTTTCAAGAAGAGTCACACCTCAATTGAGCGAAAGTCGAGGATGCCCCAGAGTTTCTTCATTTTGTTTACGATCAATTGAGGTCACACTAAGTGAGTGGATGGAGGATAAGGTTTGGTTGTTGAATTGATAACATTTTTTACTGCCATGCCAATTTTTTCAAACGTATACGGCTTTTGGACATATTGACCGGCGCCCAGTCTTTGACACTCTTTGACCCGCTCGGTTTCTGAAAATCCACTGGTGATGATGGCTTCCTGCTGCGGATGCAGCTTGATGATTTTTCTGTAGGTGTCCAGACCGTCCATGCCGGGATCCATAATCATGTCCAGGAGCATTAAATCCACGGAGTTGTTTGCAACATGATCAACGGCTTCTTCGCCACTGGCGACGGTGGCAACCGAATAGCCCAGTTGGGTCAGGATCCCGGATGCAATTTCTCTTTGCATCTGCACATCATCAACTACTAAAATTTTCTGACCGCTGCCCATATAAGCTTCCATGGGAACGGTGGTTTGCTGGGCAGAAATCGCTTTTCTGGTAACCGGAAAATATAGCTCAAAGGTAGTGCCGACACCTTCGATACTGTGAACATCTATGGAACCCTGATGGTCTTTAACCGTTCCATAAACAACTGCCATACCTAAACCGGTTCCGCTGCGGCCCATTACTTTTTTGGTGTAAAAGGGCTCAAAGATTCTATTAAGATCTTCAGGAGCAATGCCTGTTCCGTTATCAACAACTTTTAAAATAACAAATTCTCCCTCCTGTATGCTGAGATCGTAACCGTTGATGGGCCTGTCGACATATTGATTTTTGGTGGATAATGTAACGGTTCCTCCGTCTGGCAAAGCTTCGGCTGCATTCGTAACCAGATTCATAATCGTTTTGTCAAGGTGCACCGGTTTTCCGACAATGTTAAGCAAATCCGGTTCTATATCGGTTTCGATCTTAACACCAGGATGATGCAATTTTAGTTTTTGATACACAGAAGACTGCAAATAAGACGTAACAACATCATTCAAATTCATAATTTCAGTACTACTTACGCCTCGGCGTGCCAGCGTTAACAGATCCTGTACAAGTTCCGCCATTCTATTAGCCGCATCCAGCGAAGACTTTAGATAGTGCAAATTGGGGTCGTCTTCAGGCATATTCATCAAGGCCAGTTGAATATAGCCCGAAATACCCCCTAGAATGTTATTGCTGTCATGCGCAAAACCGCCGGCCAAAAGTCCGATAGCTTCCATTTTCTCTGCACGGGCAATTCTTTCCTGCAGTTCTTTTTTCTCTTTTTCCGCCTTCTCAAGATCGGTTAAATCCATAGCAAAGCCAATGACACCGATAACTTTGCCGTCAATATCTTTGTATGGAAATTTATCTACAAGTAAAGATTTGCGGCCTTGGACTGTTTCCAGAATGCCGGTTTTTTGCAGCACCGGTTTTCCTTTTTGGATTACTTCCGAATCATCGTTCAAAACTTGCCCCTTATTGCCGGGAAACAGTTCGGCATGGGTCTTGCCAAGCACCTCATTCATAGGGATGCCAATGATTTGAATGAATGTTTTATTTGCGCGAATATATCTTTGCGCTTTATCTTTATAGAAAATCATTGCCGGTGACGAATCCAGCATTATTTCCAGTTCACGGCCTTTTGCTTCTAAAATAAGTTGAGTTTCTTTTAATTCTTTGGTGCGCTCGAAAACCTTTTTTTCCAAGCTGGACAGTAAATCAAAATAGTCCTTCGTTGAAGTGGTATATTCCTCTTTGGTAATGCAAAGTTCATTGGCAAGATGCTTTATGCGTGTCTCCAAGCGGACGATCTTATCTTCAAGTTTTTTGCTATTTTCAGATTGTGTCATTCTAAAACAACCCCTGCTCTTCCATTTCGTTGAGTTCTCGCTTTGCATCCGCTACGATCAAATCCAGTGCATGCGGGTCTATGTTCAGCTCAGTCAAGCATTTATCAAAAACTTCGTTGTTCCGAAAAGGGGCTTCTGAATATCCTATGCTGCTGTTTTGGGAGCAGTCTTCCGCAATATATAATGTCGAAGCAAGCTTAGAGAACTCCTGTTCAGCCTCAAGGGGGCTGTCATGATATCCGATAGCCGTAACAAGCTCTTGTGGAAGATTCCAATTTTCAGCGATGGCCATCCCAATATCGGCGTGATGTAAGCCCAAAACTTCCTGCTCGGCCTCTGACAAATTCTTTTTTTCATGCTTTGCTTTACTCAAAACTAGGCTAAAGTCGTTTTGTAAAAACTGAGACTCCACGATAATACCGATGTCATGCAGTAAACCGGCAACATATGCATTGGCGCCTCTTTTCCTGAATTCCCTTCGGTAAATCATTTTCGTGAGCAGGGCTACGGCAACAGAGTGTTTCCACAGGGAGTGTATTGAATGCCCGTTAATAGAATCATTTTCGTTAAAGATTCCAGCGACCTTCTGGCTCAACGCCATTTCTTTTAAAGTATCGAAGCCTATCCAGATCAACGCTTGCTTAATTTCTCCGATTTTTTGGGGGGGAGAATAATAGACAGAGTTTGCGACCCTTAGTACTTTGGCGGTCAAGGGAGGGTCAATTTCGACCATTTCCTTTAAGTCCCATATCGATGATTTAGGGTCATTAATGATCCTGACGACACCGGAAACGATGCTTTTAATCGAAGAAATTTCGGACCGATTCACCAAATTTACAAGTTTTTTAAGCTTTTTTTGTTTTTCCGCATCCAGGTCCATATCAACCTCCGTTCCATGACCGCATTATAAATGTTTATTGTTTACCTAAATTGTAAAGAAAGGTCTTCTATCTCATGTATTTATATCGGTTACCCAGCAAAAAAACTTTAATTGCCTTTGCAAAACCAAAATATATTTTTCATGAGCAATGCGGGATGGGATCTTACACGGGTCAGGCAGGCTTGCGGTGATGGCTTGTAGTTTCTCAGCGGACAATGCACTTTTGAACCCAGGGTTCCGCCACAGATTTAAAATGCATAAGTTCGTTATGATCATACTTGCAGTTATCATGCTCGAAAAACTCCGGTTGCAGGACCCCGAAGTTTTTAAATTGCTGGAGGGCATAAAGCATTGCACCCTTAATGCGCTGCGCAATGCGTTCAACAACGTTTTCATCCACCAGCGGTTTTATGCATGTCGTCCTGAATTCATAGGTTATCCCCGATTGCATAATGATTTGAATGCTTGTAAAAATCTGTTCCGGATCGCAATTTTTTTGGATTAAGGGCGAGTAGTTCCAGGGGTCTGTTTTTATATCCATGGCAATGTAGTCGATAAGGCCTTCAGCTAAAAGCCCTGCAATCATCTGCGGCCGGCTTCCATTTGTGTCCAGTTTTATCGGATAGCCCATTTTTTTAATTTTGGCACAAAGGGCAAAGAGATCTTTATTGAGGGTGGGTTCTCCGCCGGAGAGTACAACCCCGTCTAAAAAAATTTTACGCCGTTCCAGGAAATCATAAACGCGGTGCTCTTCTAAAACTTCCGCAGGCTTGCCTCTGGCAAGATCCGGATTATAGCAATGGGGGCATTTGAAATTGCACCCGGAAAAGAAAAGTACGCAACTTATTTTTCCGGGGTAATCGATAAAGGAATTTTTTTGCCAGCCGCCGATTATCATAATACATGACTTTTTCCGGTTAGGATTAGAGGGCGGAAGAGGAATCCAGTCTGAATGTTTTTCTTGCGTCAAATTCAGCTTGCTTGCCGTAATTCCATTGCTTAACCGGCCTTAAATAGCCGACCACCCTTGAGTAGACTTCGGTATCCTGCTTGCAAGACGAACATTTTTCCTGTCTGCCGTCCAGATACCCGTGAGATGGACATACGCTGAATGTAGGTGTAAGCGTAAAATAAGGCAGCCGGAAATTGGAGGTTGTTTTTTTGATCAGCCCTTTGATTACCTCTGTATCACTGACCCGTTCCCCAAGGAAAATATGGAAAACCGTTCCGCCGGAATATTTTGTTTGCAGACTATCCTGGAGCATCAGGGATTCAAAAATATCATCGGAATAGTTTACCGGAAGTTGGGTGGAGTTGGTGTAGTATGGAGCGGCTCCTTGGCGATATTCAGCTTCGTTGGCACACTGGATATCCGGGAACTGCTTTTTGTCGAGCATAGAGAGACGATATGAGGCCCCCTCCGCAGGCGTGGCCTCAAGGTTGAAAATATCGCCGGTTGCATCCTGTGTTTCTGCTATCAAGTCGCGGATAAAATCCATAACTCTCAGTGAAAATGTCTGTCCGGGCTCGGAGGCAATGTTTTTGCCCATGAAATTTATACAGGCCTCGTTCATGCCGATTATTCCGATAGTGGAAAAATGATTCTTCCAGTAGAGCCCATTAACGTTTTTAATCGCTCTTAAATAATATTTGGAATAAGGATAGAGATTTCTATCCGTAAATTTTTCAAGAACCTTCCTTTTAATGGAAAGACTTTCCGAGGCAAGATGCACTTTTTCTTTTAAACGTGAGAAAAAGTCTTCTTCGTCTTCCGCAAGATATCCGATGCGTGGCAGGTTGATGGTCACCACACCGATCGACCCGGTCAGGGGGTTGGCGCCAAACAATCCGCCACCCCTTTTCAAAAGCTCCCGATTGTCAAGACGCAGCCGGCAACACATGGACCTGGCGTCTTCAGGCGAAAGGTCGGAATTGACAAAGTTGGAAAAATAGGGGATTCCGTACTTGCCCGTCATTCGCCAGATCATCTCAAAGCTTGGATTGTCCCAGTCAAAATCGGCCGTAATATTATAAGTAGGAATGGGAAAGGTAAAGACTCGGCCCTTGGCGTCACCCGCCATCATCACTTCGGCAAAGGCCCTGTTGATCATATCCAATTCCGTCTGGAAATCGGCATATGTCTCGTTCCGCTCGATTCCACCAACTACGACCGGCTGGTCTTTCAGAATGGAAGGTACGTTAAGATCCATGGTAATGTTGGTGAAGGGCGTCTGGAAACCGACGCGGGTGGGGATGTTGATGTTAAAAACAAATTCCTGGAGCGCCTGCTTAACCTCTTTGTAATCCAGGTTGTCATAGCGCACAAAGGGTGCCAGCAGGGTGTCAAAGTTTGAAAATGCCTGGGCGCCGGCGGCCTCGCCCTGCAGCGTATAGAAAAAATTGACGATTTGCCCGAGGGCTGATCCGAGATGCTTTGGGGGAGCACTTTCGACCTTACCTTCGACGCCTTTGAAACCTGTTTTAAGCAAATCCTGCAGATCCCATCCCACACAGTAAACGGCAAGAAGGCTAAGATCGTGAATGTGAAAATCGCAGTTAATATGGGCAGACCTGATCTCAGGGGGATAGATACTGTTCAACCAGTACTCTGAAGTTACATCTGAAGATATATAATTGTTAAGGCCCTGGAGGGAATAGCACATATTGCTGTTTTCTTTGATTTTCCAATCCAGCTTCCTGATATAGTGCTCAACAAGATCAATGCTGGCCTTGGTGGCAATTTTTCTGATCTGGGCATGCTGCTCCCGGTACAGGATATATGCTTTGGCCGTTTTATAAAAGGGCGAGTCGAGCAGCACTCTTTCAACAATATCCTGAATCCCTTCGACTTCGGGAATGGGTCCCAGACGCAGTTCGTGAGCCAGGGTTAAAACCCGCAGCGTCAGTTTGCGGGCATCCCTTTCCTCGAATTCTCCCGTGGCCTTACCGGCTTTTGAAATTGCTGTGGTGATTTTAGACGAATCGAACTCTACAACCTTTCCATGGCGTTTTTTTATCTCTTGGAACACGGATGTCACCTCTACCGCTAATTAATATTACAAATTTCAAGGATGTGTGCTGTTGCAGATGAGACCTTTGCAAATTTCAAAGGTCTCGCAGACGTCCGCTTCTAATAATGTCTACAACAAGACGGTCAGATACGTTGTCGGGAAGCTGTGTATTTTCAAAACAGTTCTTTTCATAGCGCAATATCTTGTTATTTGTCAATTAGTAATTTCAATATATAGTGCTATGATGGCAGTCTGGGTTGAATATTTTTAAGAATTACAGAAAGTAAGGATGCTGGAGCATGATTTTCTTGTTAGGTCTTTAAAAATCTGGTCTTCCGAGCCTGTCGAGGATCCCGCATAGCGGGGGGTGCTTTGCTGCTATTCCGGCTTACTTTTTGGGGTGAGGTTTTTTCCGGGATGTTGCCCAGATATAATCGGCGTAATCGCTTTCGACCTCCTCTCCGGCGGTTGCCGGAAAAATAGTCCTAAACTCGGCGCCTGTCCGCCGGAAGGCCCTGTCCGGTATGCCGAACTTGCGGATGATATGACCGTTGCCGGCTATAACGATCATCATATCATCCTTCAGATTAAGGGCTACCGCGGCAGCCATGGTATCTTCCCACACGCTCTGGGCCTCGTAAAAAAAATCAAAATTATCAATCCTGGTGGTACGGTGCTGGTTGAATACCTTCTCCACATAAGCCCTGTGGGCTTCGTTCGAGGTGTCGATGTTCTGGGGAATGTGCTTTCTATCATCGGCGGACAGGTTCTCGATACCGCCCACGGCTATTTTGGGAGGGATATGGAAGGGGACATTAAGGCCTACCAGCCGGATCTTTTCCTGTTTGGTAAACTCCAGGATATCTTTGTATAATTCAAAATCATATTTCCAGTTGGCATACCAGTGCACCTTTTTTAAAAACGTTTCTTGATCCAGTTCACCGGCTGACCAGCGCTTCAGTATATGCTGGTAAGTTTGATCAAACATTTCCATGCCGACGACAATATTCGGATGGGTTTTGTAAACCGCTTTGATTATATCAAGCTGAATGCGATGATGGACCGGGTCAAAGTGTCGCTCCCCAACATATATTACCCGGACTCCGGCCAGGTCCGCCATTAACTCATCAAAAGATACAGCTTCACCTGTTTTGGTGGAGATTATAGTATCTGGATCAAAAGATGTCGACAAGTCCTTTATGAAAAGTCTCTTTGGTGCCACAGCGCACCCCCACATTAAACTCATTAAGACCGCGCAGAAACAAGTTCTGCATAACCATTTTTTTAATAGTCTGATTTTATTTTGATGTTGTACAGGTTTCATCTGTTTATTGATTTTGTTGCCGGTTGCGTGTTAGTGTTAAGACTTAGGGCTCGCGCAAAAATAACTTCACATTTTTACATCTCAGCTTCAGCCCATCTTTGGCTGATACCTCACTCGCAAAATCCGCGAAATAGCCAGCTATTCCTGTGGTTTTGCTCTCTCGGATCAGCCAAACCTGAACCA
>NZ_JAZFTO010000184.1:0-4498 GCF_036446775.1 Candidatus Desulfatibia sp. | reverse complement strand
AACGCCTGATGACACATCCCATGGATAAAGTTGTGTTGACCAAATTGATTGATCAGAGTTTTCGTTCTGAAGATACAGCCCGGGTTGCCGATCAGGTGAACTATTTGCTTGCAAAATACGGTGTGCCGGACTTCTTTTCATCGGTGGAAAAATTGCTGGTTCAGATGTTTATGGGTTTAGGCCGGTATATCCCCAGTGTTGCTGTGCCCAAGATGATTGAAAAAATGCGGCACGACAGCAGCCGTGCGATTATTCCGGGAGAAGCGGATATTTTACATGCGCTTTTGCATAAAAGAAAAGAACAGGGCGTACGCATGAACATCAACCGTCTGGGAGAAGCCATCCTGGGGGAGCAAGAAGCCCTCAATCGCCTGGAAGGTTATCTTGATGATCTCAAAAATCCGGTGATTGAATACATTTCCGTCAAAATCTCCACTATCTATTCCCAGATTCAGCCGCTGGCGTTTGAGCATACCGTCAGGATATTAACCGAGCGTCTTACACGACTGTACCGTGCCGCCGGGGATAATTTTTTTATCAGAAGCGACGGCACCCAAGTCCCTAAATTTGTTAATCTGGATATGGAAGAATACCGCGACCTTCAGATTACCGCCGCAGCATTTACAAGAACCCTGGATCAAGAAGAGTTTAAGCAGCATTCCGCCGGCATCGTACTGCAGGCCTATTTGCCGGATTCTTATGACATGCAGAAAGAACTTACGGCCTGGGCCCAAGCGCGGCTTAAAAAAGGCGGAAACCCCATCAAGATCCGCATCGTCAAGGGTGCCAACATGGAGATGGAACAGCAGGAAGCCGCCGTCCACAACTGGCCGCAAGCGCCTTATGACAACAAGCTGGATGTGGATGCCAATTTTAAGCGCATGGTTGAATACGGCACGGCGCCGGAAAATGCCAGAGCGGTTCACCTGGGGATCGGGTCCCACAACCTGTTTGAGCTGGCCTATGCCTATAAGCTCGCCCAGCAGCATAAGGTCACTGAATATTTTTCATTTGAAATGCTCAAGGGAATGGCCGATCACGTGCGCCGGGCCATTCATGAGATGTCGGGAAGTGTAGTGGTATACGCACCGGTGGCTGCCAAAGAGCAGTTTATCAGTGCCATTGGTTATCTGGTCCGTCGCCTGGATGAAAATACGGCCGAGGAGAATTTTCTGCGGTACTCTTTTGATCTTTACCCTGATTCTAATGACTGGGAGTTTTTAAAAAAGCAATTTTTAGCCTCCTGTAAACACATGCACGCAGCCGGCCAAACACCGCGCCGCATGCAGAACCGCACAGAGGAAATCTTTTCGGACAAGATGGGAACCTTCTATGAAAACGAATTCAACAATGAGCCGGATACGGACTGGTCACTGGCCGCCAACCGCAAGTGGGCTGAAGCTGTTAGGGACGAATGGAAAAAGGGACCGGATGATTCTCCGGTAAAAATTCCCCTGGTGATCGCCGGTAAAGATATTTATACAGACCGGCTCACCCAAAAATGCATGGATCGTTCTCAAATTACTGACGAGGTCTGTGTGGCCGTCTATGCCGAGGCCGTCGATGAAGATGTGGATCAGGCCCTGTCGGTTGCCAAAGCCGATCCGGACGGTTGGCGGCGCAAAAGCATGCCAGCGCGCCACAAAATCCTTTCAAAAGTCGCCCTTAAGATTCGCAAATCAAGGGGGGACCTTATGGGTGCCGCCGCCGCCGATACCGGCAAGGTATTTACCGAAGCTGATCCCGAGGTGTCTGAGGCCGTCGACTTTTTAGAATATTATCCCTTTGCTGCCAGAGCGCATGCGGATCTTGCCAATGTTAAATGCAGCGCAAAAGGTGTCGGTCTGGTCATTTCCCCGTGGAACTTTCCCATTGCCATCCCCTGCGGCGGAATTGCGGCATCTCTGGCTGCCGGTAATACCGTTATTTTCAAACCGGCGTCGGCGTCTGTTCTAACGGCCTGGCTCTTATGCCGGGCATTCTGGAATGCCGGTGTTTCTAAAAATGTCTTGCAGTTTATCCCTTGTTCCGGCTCGACAACAGGAGTAAAACTTGTCAATCACCCTGAAGTGGATTTCATTATATTGACGGGCGGCACCGCTACCGGCATGACTATTTTAAAACAGCGACCGAGTATCTATCTGGCGGCGGAGACCGGCGGCAAAAACGCCACCGTAGTGACCGCCATGTCGGACAGAGACCAGGCCATTAAACATGTGCTCCATTCGGCCTTTAGCCATGGCGGTCAAAAATGCAGTGCAACCTCGCTTTTAATACTGGCAAAGGAAGTGTATGAGGATTCCGGTTTTAAAAAACAACTGGTCGATGCCGCCCGCAGCTATCTGGTGGGATCAGCCTGGGATTTTGAAAACAAAATGGGGCCTTTGATCCAGTCCCCGGCTGGAGATTTGAAACAGGCTCTGACAAAGCTCGATCCAGGGGAATCCTGGGCCCTGGAGCCTGCAAACATTGATAACAACCCCTATATGTGGACGCCGGGCATCAAATGGGGGGTACAGCCGGGCAGCTACACCCATACCACCGAATTTTTCGGCCCACTTTTGGGAGTGATGCGTGCTGAAAATCTGGATGACGCCATTGAAATGGTCAATCAAACCGGCTATGGCTTGACGGCGGGGCTCGAGAGCCTGGACCGCCGGGAGCAACAACGCTGGCAGGCGCGTATCAACGCCGGCAATCTATATATCAACCGGGGAACCACCGGCGCCATTGTGCTGCGCCAGCCCTTCGGCGGCATGGGCAAATCAGCCCTGGGCGCCGGGATCAAGGCCGGCGGCCCCAACTATGTCTCCCAGTTTATGAATTTTGAAGATGTCGATTTCCCTTTGGCAGGCGCAATTCAAAACGATCATAGACTGCTGCGGCTTTCCAATGAATGGAAGCAAAAGCTAAATTGGGGCCGGCTGACCGAATTTAAGACCGACCTGATCAAAACCATGCGGGCCGTAAAAAGTTACCTTTACCATTGGGAACAGGAATTTTCTCAAGAAAAAAATTACTTCCACCTACGGGGGCAGGACAACATAATCCGTTACCTGCCCGTCGGCAGGGTTGTCGTCCGTATCCACCCGGATGACAGCCTGTTTGAAGTCCTGGCAAGGGTCGCGGCGGTAAAGATTTCAGGATGCAAATTGCTTCTCAGCATTCCAACGGGAATAAAAAACAAGGTTGCCGATTTTCTTGCAAGTAAACCGGGCAGGCAGTTTTTGGGAGATACCCAAACGACCGGGCAGTCCGATAAAGATCTAATCACGATTATACCTGAAGTGCAGCGCATCCGCTATGCAGCGCCCGAGCGGGTGCCTGATGAAGTATTCCGGGCGGCAGCAAAGACCGGCTTCTATATCTCGCGATTACCGGTGATGATGGAAGGCAGACTCGAGCTGTTGCAGTATTTTAAGGAACAGAGCATCTGCAACAATTACCATCGCTACGGCAACCTGGGAGAGCGGGCTTAACCTGAATTAAAATGCTCAAACTAAGTTCCAGATACGTAACGCTTATCTCATCCCATTGACATCATAGGTATTTGTATGTCTGGCAAGCTTTACGAAAGTTAAAGGGGCATCATTTTTGAGATAACAAGCTATCACCAGAGTTCAAATTTGAACGGAAAAGAATGGATTTAACTGCTTGCGGCCTCTTTGCATCAATAGGCAGCTCCCAGAGGATGCTTTCATTTTTGTTTGGGGTTTTGACCATGACGAATACAAAAGATTTTACCGAAAAAAGGAAGCACAAGCGATTCAAGGCCAAGCAAGGTGCCTTTGCTTGCCTGAGGTCTGATCATAATAAACTGGGCCAAATCAAAGACATCAGTAAAGGTGGACTTGCCTTCCAGTATGATACCAGCGGCAAGCAATTTAACGGTTCAGCCGAAATGGACATATTTCTTGCCGGCGACAATTTTTATTTAAAGAATGTACCGGTTAGGAAAGTGGTGGATTTTGAGGTAAACAACAAAATTTCTTTCAGTCCTTTACCGTTGAGGCAACGGAACGTGAAATTTGGGAAAATGAAGCCCATCCAAATATTTCAACTGTATTATTTCCTCCAGCACCACACCATAGATGAAATTTGAGGCTTTGATTTTCATAACAAACCTGTTACAGATCTGTTTTGAATGTGTGTATGAGAGTCGGGGAACTTCACGGCTTCACCTATAAGACGTGCATACCTCCCCCATATCTACCTCGTGTAAAAATACCATGCTTTGTAGGATTAGAAATATTCGGTAGTTTATCAAAGGAATGCCAAATGAATTTAAGATTCATAAAAACACTCATTATTATTTTTTTGATAACCACCATTTTTTTCTACCCTGTTTGCTCTAAAACAGATGGTAGATGATACTGTTCTTGCATGTAGCTGGGATGAATTTGAGGAATGGATTAGACAAAAAATCAACGGGGATTTTTCATGGAAGATACGGCTCTTAGATTCAGAGAATTCCCGTGGGGCAATTATCGAATCAATT
>NZ_JAZFTO010000183.1:0-22201 GCF_036446775.1 Candidatus Desulfatibia sp. | reverse complement strand
GCCAGATTAGATGCTCCCGGAGTTTTACACCAGGCTTCCGGGACGCCCCTAGAGAGGATTCAGGGACATCTTAATATATTAAGTTTAGCAAGCTTTGAGAAAACAAGGGGGTTAGGTAACAGTTATGAAATACGGGGCGTTTGTGAACCTTTAAACCTGTGTTATCTCCGATAGATCACAGCCGCACACAGACCTTTGATAAGAGAATGATACACCATAGAAATCATGGGATTTGAAACCTGCGCTATCTTGCCAGAAGCAAAGCCACTTATCATTATTATTTTATTGCATATATCTACCAGCTATCATCAAATCTTCCTGCGATCACCGGGGAGGGTGAAACGATATTCCGCCCATGATCAACGAAGAACTTTGTCAAGGCCGTGGCATAGATTCCTCTAATTTTCAGCGTCATTTCCATTTTCTATTTTGTATACCCTATCCCCCTGATTCGGACCAGATTGCCCTTCACCTCTGTTTTTGCTCCGAGCAATTCTTCGGCCAACCAGAGCCTTGCTTCAATATGATCCGACATCCTTGGAATTCGGTAGGCTGTCCACCCTTCAGAGAGAGATGCGAAGGGGATAAGCTGGTCCGCTACGTACCTGTCAACCGTTGCCCCCGCATCCAGGCCTTCAATAAGATTTCCGGCAGTTCGCTTCCCAATGAATTCGGCCGTCCTCCTCAGGGCGCCCGCCATATCCGATCCGATGAGACAGCCAGTATCGGTTCTGGCCCAGACAGCCAGGGAAGCTCCGGCCTGGATTGAGGCCCTCTGGTACTCCGGTGCTTCTTTTGTATCATAGGTAATTTCTATTTTTGCATCGTATCCCCTGGCCTCAAAAGTCTTCAGGCACGCCACGGCCATTCTATCCGATACCCTTCTTCCCTTAAGATGAGAAGAGAGCGCCATTCCCTTTATCTCGATTAGCTTCCCCTGATCGACCAGTGAAAGCGCTTTTGGTCTTCCTTTTAACGGCTTAACCTTTACCAGTATCTGGCCTTGGCCCTGAGGTACATAACCAGGCTGTATGATCTCCAGACCGATGTGTATCCCCATTCTGCTCAGTAAGGGCAGCAAAACGTATTTCATATGATGCGCCGAGGGGGCAAAGTCCTGAAACAGGCCACCGGTAATTCTGTACGTTGACAGGGCATCGGCATAAAGACCCGGAAGTATGACACTTAAAGCCAGCAGGGTGGTGGAACCAGCCGTCCCAATATCCCAATGAAACGCTCCGCCCTTTATGGTATGCCCGGGTTTGAATGTTATTTCTCTTGAGCCAACCCCTGCTCCTTTCACTTGGCCCTGGCATATCTGGGCAACCGCTTCAATCACCTTCAGGTGTTGTGGTCGCAAACCGGGCTTATCCCTCTTAGCCCTGATGTTTATCAGCTCAAGATCCTTTCCCATTAAAAGGGCAAAGGGAGTGGCATCCCTCAGAATGGTTCCGGAACCAGATTTCCGGCTTCCGTCTATTTTCATCATCCCCTGCATCTTCTCACGCCTTTTTGTTATTCCTATTATTTTCCCTTGAAGTGGTCTATCCAACAATTAACAACAGTAGATTATAAGTAAAAAAAAGACAAAGTGAATCGGGTGCAGATATTCTTCTCTCCCAAAACCATTGAATTTCTTAGACAGGATAACAGGCCCGCCCTGGCCTCCGGCTCGTAGAGACATGAGCCTACGCCTCGGAGAGCGCGACTCGTTCGAATATATTGATCGAGCCTATACATTATTTCAAACTTAACTTTTTGAGTATATAGTATTGGGGATCGGTCTGGGCCAGGGCGGGCCTGTAATCCTGTCCAAAATATTTTTCATTTCCCGGGAGATGAGAGGAACTGCACCCAATTCATTTGGCCAAACTCAACGGCCAACCTATGGTAATTAGTATACGGTTTTATGATCAAAGACGATCCGGATGATTAATAAATATCCGCTTCGGCTTTTGCCGGAGCCACTTGGTTACAACCTGACTCTTTTTAATCTCAGGGCATTGGAAAGCACGGATATGGATGAAAGGGCCATCGCCGCCGCGGCTATTGCAGGATTCAGGAGAAAGCCGAAGAACGGATAAAGCACCCCGGCCGCAATCGGAATTCCGATGGTGTTGTAACCAAAAGCCCAGAAAAGATTCTGTTTGATATTTCGCATAGTAGCGGCGCTTAATTTATAGGCCTTGACCACGTCGAGAAGATCGCTTTTCATCAGGACAATCTTGGCCGACTCCATGGCCACGTCCGTGCCTGCACCGATGGCCACCCCCACATCGGATTGCGTCAGCGCAGGGGCGTCGTTGATCCCGTCTCCCACCATGGCAACTTTATATCCTTCGGCCTGGAGCTTTTTCACTTCCCTCGATTTGTCTGCCGGCAGGACTTCGGCCAGGACGAGGTCAATGCCCACAGTCTTGGCAATCGCCGCGGCCGTTCTCCTGTTATCGCCTGTGAGCATGGCCACTTTTATACCCAATGCGTGCAGCTCTTTTACCGCCTTTACACTACTGGTTTTCAATACATCCGCTACGGCGATAATCCCCATCAAGGTCTTATCTTGGGCGACAAACATGGGGGTCTTGCCTTCATCAGCCAGACGGCTGGCCTCATTGTCGGCTTTTTGCAAATCAATCTTTTTATCATCCATTAACTTCCTATTACCTAGGAATATTCTTGATTTATCAATGGTTATCTCTATTCCGTGACCGGGGATAGCGTTAAAGTCAGCCACATCAACAAGCTTCAGCTTTCTTTCCACAGCCTCATTGACGATAGCTTCGGCCAGGGGATGCTCCGATTTTTTTTCGCCGCTGGCAGCAGTCCTCAAAACATCCTCTTCCTTATAGCCATTAAAGGCAATAATATCCGTAACTTTAGGCTTACCCTCCGTAAGCGTCCCGGTTTTATCGAAGACCACAAAATTGATTTTGCGGAAATTTTCCAGCGCTTCGGCGTCCTTGATAAGGATGCCGAGCTCGGCCCCTTTGCCGGTCCCCACCATAATGGATGTGGGCGTAGCAAGGCCCAGCGCACAGGGGCAGGCGATAATAAGCACGGCTATCACCACCGTCAGTGTGAAGATAAAAGTTCCGCCGGGAAGTACAATTCCGAAAGCCGTACCGGCAAGGGACCAGATAACAGCAACCAATAGAGCGGTTCCCATGACCCCCCAGGTGAAATAACCGGCCACGATGTCTGCCAGACGGGCAATGGGCGCCTTTGAGCCCTGGGCATCCTCAACCAGCTTGATAATCTGAGCCAGGGCCGTATCTTTGCCCACTTTCTCGGCCCTAAACTTGATGGAGCCTGTCTTGTTCAGCGTCGCCCCTGCTACCTTCGATCCGGGATTCTTCTCTACCGGCATGCTTTCCCCCGTCAGCATAGATTCATCCACGGAGGTTCGCCCCTCGATGACTTCGCCGTCAACAGGTATCTTCTCCCCGGGTTTAACAATAACAACGTCACCTACCTGCATCTCGGAGACCAGCACCTCTTCTTCAACGCCGTCCACTTCAATAATGGCTGTCTTGGGGGCCAGGCCCATCAGCTTCTTAATCGCCTCCGAGGTCTTGCCTTTGCTGACAGCTTCCAGATATTTGCCCAGCAGGATGAGGGTTATGATGACCGCCGCTGTTTCAAAATAAAGGCTTTTTACATACTTGCCGGCAGGGTCCCGGCCGAGGACTACCAGAGCGGCGGCATAAAAACTGTAAAGATAGGCCGCCCCTGTCCCCATTCCGATAAGCGAGTCCATATTGGGCGTGCCCCTGAAGAGATTTGGGAAACCGTTGCGGTAGAAATTCCATCCTACGATTATAAGAGGGATGGAAAAAATAATCTGGAAAAAAGCGAAACGAATCGGGAAATGCGATGGATTTAAAAATCCGGGTATAAGGCTCTCGCTTACTATCTCCACCATGGCCACATAGAAAAGGGGAACGGCAAAAAGGGCCGCCCAGATAAACTTATTTTTAAGTGTTCTGATTTCCTTCTCCCGGGCTTCTTTCTCTACATCGGCAGCATCTTCTCCGGCCTCGATTAGTTCCGGCCGATAACCTGCGGCGGAGATGGCCTTGATTATCTGTCTGGCACTCAGCCTGCTTTCATCGTAAGTAACCCTGGCGTAGGAATTGGGATAGTTTGTTTCAACATCTATTACGCCCTCCAGTCTCTCCACCGCCTTTTTGACAACTCCGGCGCAGTGATCCGACCCCATGCCTATGACCTTGAATTTTACGGTCTGCTCCCCTGATGATTTGATAACCTCATAGCCCGCATCTTGAATGACCTTTTCAACAACTTCAGGCCCGACCAGAATACTGTCATATTTTACCGTAGCCGTTTGAGAAGCGAAGTTCACCCCCGCCTCCACCACGCCTTTCAGGTTAACGAGGTTCTTTTCAATTTTCATTGCGCAGGAGGCGCAGCTCATACCTGCGATCTTGAACATGGTCTTCTCTCTCGGACCCACTACGGCATAACCGGCCGATTCCACCGCCTTGGCCATATCCGTTGCTTGCACCCGTGAGGGGTCATACGTGACCTTGGCCTTCTCAGTAGCATAATTGACGGCAGCTTCGGATATCCCTTCAACGGCTGTAAGGGCCTTTTCAATGGTTGATGCACAGGACGCGCAACTCATCCCGACCAGCGGCAGGGTTACGGTAACGATTTCGCCTGAAGGCAACTTCTTTGCGGCTTTTTGGGCGCCTTTTGCCATTGTCCAACCTCCTCTTTCGAATTCGTTCCCAAGCAAAGGCTTGGGAACGAGGTAAACTCTTCAACCTTTTATTGATTTTGCCGTCGCAGCCCCAAGGTCACATAGCTTGCAAGGGCGCCGGCGGGTATTATTTATTAAGCTCGTTGTAATTATTGTCATAGGTAAACCTTATGTGTCAATTGTTAGTTTAGTGTGCTACGCAGTGGCATTGCAAGCGTTGTGCCAACTTCCGGCCAAATATCACTAACTATTCAATTTTATATAATTTATTTGGCTAAATAAATAACCGAATTTCGCTTTTTAGCGACAATACATAGGAGGTGTGGGTAAAAAGTACCCTGTTTTTAGAGTGGCAAGCATCTCGGGTGGATAGTTAGTATCCACTTTGTCATTTGCTGTGGCAGGAGGTAATTTTTCTTCCTTTTCGGGAAAATAAATATTTGCAAGTATTTTTTGTTTTTACTTTATGTTATGAACTCACTGATAACTTTTAAACTACTTTTGGCATAAGAATTGCCTCATTTCTTAAGCGCATAAAAAAGCATATGAAAACATATCCATGGATCAATTCGTAAAGCGGCAAAAAATCAGGTGTTTTTTCTCACGGCCGGTTTTTGTCCTCCATCTGAAATAAGACACAGGGCTCAATCAATTGGAGCTTAGGTAACAGTTCAGCCACTAAGGCACCAAGGCACAAAGAAAGAGTATGGATTATAAGCCTTTATCAAACTTGAAGTAAGTGTTTGCGAAAACAACTGACTACGGACAAAGGACTACGGACACTACCCAAAAAAGAATTATATTATAATCTTAGGGGCTTGGTGGCTGAACTATTACGAACTTAGTAATATGCGTGGAGCTGTAAAAATAATGGGACCTATGACTCAACCCGGAAATTGGCAGGGGGGCAAGTTATTTTATTTCAATGTGACCCTCGTCTCGCTGGCCATAATGATGCTGGAGATTGGACTGATCCGCATGTTTTCTGTGATGTTCGAATCCCACTATGTGTTCTTAGTTCTCTCGCTTGCTGTTTTGGGGTTGGGGTGTGGGGGGATTTATGTTCATAAACGGGTCGGGATTATATCAAATCCGGATCTTAAGCCGCTTTATAATCTTTTGCCCATCTCTTCAGGATTAATGGCGCTTTCAATCCTGATAATGACCATTTTCATTACTAAAGTATCTATTTTTCAGCACCTATCTCTTGCTGCGCTACTAGCCTTTGGTCCTTTTTTCTTGGGCGGGATATTCCTTGCCGCTGCTTTTCGCCTATTTCCGGACCAGAGTTCTAAGATTTATGCGGCTGATCTGATAGGCGCATCCATGGGCGCATTTTTAATCGTTATGGTGCTTAAATTAGGTGGAATTAACGTTATGTTGCTTGTAGCCGTTATCGCATCTCTTCCAGCCGCTCTTTTCATTATTAAGGAATCCTTAACAAAGTTCAAGAAAATGGCTTTACTTTTATTGACGGGGGTTCTTATTGCGATATTCATTCTCAACTATTTCAGTAATTTTCTCGGTACAATTCCATTAACAAAAAGCGCCTACAAAGAAATGGCTCGTCTGTTGGGAGATCCGACAAGAAAAGCAAGGGTTGTAGAGTCCCGCTGGAGCGCCTTCGGAAGAACCGACTTGATTTCAGACGAAGAAGACCCCGATGAAATGGTTTTTTTTATAGATGGAACTGCCGGCAGTGTCATGTATCGCTTTGATGGAAATCCAAGCAGTTTGGAAATCCCCGAATTCGTCGATTTTGCGGGATATTTTCCTATCAAGTTGTTATCGGAAAAGGAAAAGGAAAAGGTATTGATTATCGGACCCGGAGGGGGAAGGGAAGTGCTCATCTCACTTTTGGGCGGGGTTAAAGAGATCACGGCGGTGGAAGTCAATAAAGACCTGGTGGATTTGATGAAAAAATATTCTGATTTCAACGGGGGAATTTACAATGGATTCCCGGGAGTTAAGGTGGTTGTTGAAGAAGGGAGAAATTTCATCCGGGCTACAAAGGAAAAATATAACATCATCATGTTGAGCATTCCAATAACAAAAACCAGCCGGAGTCCTGAAGGGTTTGCTCTTACTGAAAATTTCCTTTTTACTTCTGACTCGATCAACGACTATCTGGACCGCCTCAAGACCAATGGACGACTGATTGTGGTGGCCCACGATGATATCGAGATTCTTCGTCTCGTATTCACCAGTTTATCGGCCCTTAACAAAAGAGGTATCCGCCCCTCTGCCGCTATGAAGCACATCTATATTCTGGGCCCTGATAGGTTTCCGGTATTTGTATTGAAGAAATCACCGCTAACACTGCAAGAAGTCCAAAATGTCCATCTTGGTATGCACGAATTTGATTATTCGACCCATTCCTCTTTTATTCCATTTACCGAACAGACAACGCAGACCATACCATTAGGCGAAGGGATATATGAGGAACACCCCATGTTAAACCAGGCTTTGTATCTTATATCCCAGGATATGGTGACCCCGGATGAATTTATTGAAGTCGCTGATTTCGATCTAAGACCAGTTTCGGACAATGATCCCTTTTTTTATAAATTTGATATCGGATTGCCTCCTGTTATCACTTTCCTGCTTACATTCTCAATCATGGCCATTATATGGGTGTGGTTGATCAGACCGGAATACGTAAATAAAGATGAGACCCCTTGGAACAATACCCTTTTTCTCCTGTTGTTTTCCTTGCTGGGAATCGGATTTATGCTGATTGAAATTCCACTCATCCAGAAATTCATCCTATTTTTGGGGCAGCCGGTCTATGCCGTGGCTATGCTGCTTTTTTCCCTCTTGACCGGTGCCGGGGTGGGCAGCTGGGTCAGCGGCGTTTTGTGGAAACAAAGAACAATTACCAAACTTAGGCTTGCCGCGTTAATGGTGAGCCTGATTATCGTTATATATACCCTGTTTCTAAATCAAGTTTTTAGTATTTTTCTGGGCGCCAGTTTTTGGGCCAGGATATTGGTATCTTTGCTTCTATTGATGCCATTGGGTTTTTTTCTGGGGATGCCTTTTCCGCTGGGGATGAAATTGCTGAGCGAGTTCGGCCTGGAAAATTATGTTCCCAGAATGTGGGCCGTCAATGGAATTGGCTCTGTACTTGGCACGGCACTATCCATTGCATTGTCCATCAGTTTCGGCTTTTCATATGCTATGACTCTGGGCACCTTACTTTATTTTTCCATGTTTATTCTGTTTTCCGTCAGATGGTTTGGTGCTCGGAGGCCGAAAGTCAACCTAAAACCCTTCGTCAAATTCCTTTAATTCTTTTTCCAGACGCTCTTTGTATTCGGCTAACTGGGCCTCTTCGAAGCGCGGAACTGTTTGCGCCTGAACCCTTGTAGACCAGCGACGAATCAGCAAATATATCACGATTGCCGCCAGGGCCATGAATACGAATGGCAAAACCCACAGCATTAGGTTCAACCCCTTTTTATTGGGCTTAGTCATGATCCGTTCCCCATACCGGCTTACAAAGTATTGTAATATCTCTTCTTTGGTTTCGCCCTGGCGCAGCTTTTTTAAGACCAGATCCCGCATCTGGACGCTGGTTCCGCTATTAGATTGCGCGATGGTTTGACCAGCGCAGATGGGACACATAATGCGCGCGTAGAGTTCTCTGGCCGTCTTCTGCAGCGCTTCTTCCTCCGGATTCTGGGCGATAACCGCCAGGTCGGGAAAAAGCAGGATTAAAAGGGTCAGCCCAACAACGATGCTCTTGCACTTCATAACTTAACCGCCTTCCAGTAATACAGACCTCGTAAATAATGACAGATTGCGGGGAAAATTTTGGATAAAACGCGCCATTTCTAATCAAAGAGTTGGGTTCAAAGGTTCAATGTTCAAAGGTTCAGAGGTTGATCCCCTCATTTAATTACCCCTATGGAACCAATGGCATAGGAAAAAAGCGCGAAGCGATTAACCCTGAACGTTGAACACTGAACCTGTGAACGCATATGTTGTGTCGTAACCGTTCAAAGGTTCAGGGTTCAGAGGTTTACCTGCCTTTGGCGGCGCCGTAGGCGACCAGGGTTCAACGACTAAAGACAACGTTGAATCCCACCAGTGGCGGGAAGCCTGTGAACGCATGAAAAAGACAACCCGACTCGGCTGCCTTCGACAAGCTCAGGCCCCGAGCATGCCGAGGGGAGCTCGTCGCAGGCTGAACCTCGCCTGCCGTCGGTCGGGCAGTGGTGAACTCTGATTCTGTGAACCCAACAGAAAGGTAACCCTGAACGTTGAACACTGAACCTGTGAACGCATACGCTGTGTCTTGGCCGGTCGGATCCCGGCGGATTGTCCCCTTTACATCCATTTTGCGAGCAATCCTCCTTTGGTTAGCCAATAGTGCACCTGGTAGGATCCGGATACCAGCAACAGGGCGCCTGCAACTCTCCCCATGTAGGGCAAAGCGCGGCTCAGGTAAATCGCCAGGCCTCCTTTGAAGAGAGCGAAACTTAAGGCCAGTAATGTCAGCACGGCTCCCATCCCCAATGAATAGCTGATGAATTGGAAAAGGCCGTTTAAGAAACCCTGCGACTTAATGGCGCTTCCCACCGCCACCAGAAATATGGGGAGCGTGCAACCCAAAGAGGCCATCCCGTACCCGATACCAAATAAAAAGTAGGTATTGAACCCTTGAGATGCGGGATTGCCTACCAGGTCCGCCAGGCGGGCGGGAAGAGAGGTATATACCGACTTTCCGGCCAGCAGAAATAGGCCGAGGCAAACCAGGACAGCCCCGACGAACAAACCGAGCCAGGGTAGATACTGCATGAGAATATACCCCCCGGCCCAGATGATCACCCCGACTAAGGAAAAAAGAACCGAGAATCCCAGGGTCACCGCTGTTCCAATAAGCAGCGCTTTGCCCCCTCTGATTAAAGGGTGACTGGAAGCCGTACCCTCGTCCCGGCCACCCAGATAAAGAGATAGATACGCCGGCAACAGGGAAAAACCGCACGGATTAACGGTTGACACCATCCCTGCCCCGAAAGAATACCCAAAGGGGAGCAAGACGGCCAAGGCAGACATCCAGTTGGCCAATAAGATCTGTATCTCATTCATTTCATGATTTCCTCAATTGAGCTGATAAGCATACTTCTCTCTATGGCGCCAACCCAGCGGCGAACGATCTCTCCCTTTCTGGAGACGAAGAAAGTAACCGGAAGTCCGGAAACTCCATAGTCGATACTGATCTCTCCGGTCAGATCAGGACCATTGGGATAGGTGATATCGAACTCCCGGATATAGTTCAAGGCATCTTCCTCCCGATCCTGGACATCCACCCCAATAAAGACCACATCACGATTCTTATAGGCTCGCCATGTTCTCTCTAAAAGTGGCGCTTCAATCCTGCAGGGAGGGCACCAGGACGCCCAGAAGTTTATCACAATCGGCTTGCCCGTCAAGCCTGCCAGGGAAATCGTGGTCCCCTTGAAGGTCGTCAAGGTGAAGTCAGGTGCCGGGCGATTTACCATAGTGATGCCACTAAGGCCGGTTAAGGGTTGCTTGTTTAGCATGCCCCATACTAAAAACCCCAAAAAACCGACCGAGACTATTACGACAATTGCAGTTGCTAATTTTTGAAAAATTTTTTCCGCTTCCATATCTGCTTTCCATTCCGCTTCCAGTCTTTCATTCCATTTTGCAAATTGTATACCTGAGTATATCCCATGCTTGTTAGTTTTTCAGCAGCGATTCGACTCATATTCCCCGACATGCAATATAACACAATTTTGGTATCTTTATCATTCGGCAGTTCGTTTTTCAACTTCTCAACGGCATTAAAAGGGATCAGGAGGTCGGTTTGGGAGATCTCCCCCTCATAGGGAATATGTACATTGATGAGAAGGAAGTCCTTATTATTCATCATTTCAGCTAATTGATCCACGGAAATATTTTTATAGGAAGCGCTATACAAGGACCAACTGTTCACTATAAGATATCCCAAAAGCCCCACTCCAAACATTATTATCGATAAATACCGAATATAATCTGTTCTTTTCATTTCTGCTACTTCTGAATTATCTGTTTTGTTCGTTATAAACGATACCGGGTAGACCTCCATCAAACAAACCGGATCGATAAGCGTTCACAGGTTCCCCGTTCCCCGTTCAGCCTGCGACGAGCTCCCCTCGGCATGCTCGGGGCCTGAGCTTGTCGAAGGCAGCCGAGTCGGGTTACATTTCTTGCGTTAAACTTGCACCAATGCCTGAGGTCTGAGATTTGAAATTGGATTTCATGGGCGTTAGGAGTAAAAAATTGCGGGTGCTGAAAACTGAACCAGCGGTCTTGATTTGCACCCAGGGCCGGTATCTACTTGATAACGGTCAGATATTCGGTGAACCGATAACCTCTGAACGTTGAACCCTGAACCCATGAACGGTTACCCGGATCGATAAAGATCACGTGTGCGGTTGTTTTTTTTAGCGATACCTTCCTGTTTTTGAGTTTTTATACATGCTACCGGTAAGAGCAAATGTCATGCCAGATTGTGACATGCAAATATAACTATCTGTAATCAAGGATGTTGTTCGTCTATATGCTTAGTGGCAGATCTCTTTTTTGACGGGATGAGGTAAAAAAGCGGGTAATAAGTATTCAATTTTATCAAAGACAAAAACGAAAATGGGTAAAAAATAGCCATTAAATTAACAGCGCACCATGTTCATATATAATATTAAAACCGATAGCGATAAGGATAATTCCGCCGATTGTTTCCAAGTAAGGGCTCAACTGCACGACGTTCCGAATTCGCTTGCCAATCTGCAGCCCAATGATTGTAAAAATCCCCGCGACTATACCGATAATAAGGGCTGGTGTCCAAATTGATACATTCAACATCGATATGCTTAGACCAACAGCCAGCGCGTCAATACTGGTTGCAACAGAAAGCATTATAAGCGTCATGCCTTTGGTAGGGTCCTTTCTTTGACCTTCGCACTTATCATGCTGGAAAGCTTTTCTAATCATATTGATGCCGACAAATGATAGAAGGCTAAAGGCAACCCAATGATCATAGCTCTCAATATAGATATAAATCGATAAGCCGGCCCTCCAACCGATAACCGGCATCAGGGCCTGGAAAAACCCGAAATGCCATGACAAGCGAAATGCCTGGCGGAAGCTGACATCTTTCAAACTCATCCCGGTGGCGATTGAGACGACAAAGGCATCCATAGCCAGTGCCACTGCGATGGCAGCAATTTTAACAAAATGCACCAGTACACCTTTAAATGTTTATCTGACAAGATAGGCTCGTGAAGGAGTGATTAATAGAAGCAGAAATACTTACGGATGAGTAATTATAGCGGTTTCCATAAATATATTCCGATTGAATCGTTTCCTTTAAAATTTTCTGTAAGCCGTCGGACAAGAAAATTAAATCAAAATAAGGGTCTGATCAAGGAGCCGCTTTACCGGTTTTGAGTAGACATTATGGTTGTTCAGCTTGCTCGGGTGTGCCGGAAATCTTCATCAGGATCTTCTCCATATTTTCCAAGGCCTTTCCATATGCGGTCCAATTCCCCTCCCGCAGGTAGTCTTTAGCTTTCAGGTAGTATTCAAGGGCCGCCTTACCCGTATCATTCATATCCGGTGCCGAAGCCTTAATAGAGGAAACCAATTCTTGGGGAAGTGTTACCGCTTGCAATGCCCTGCTTAAGGCCTTATCAAGGTTTTTCTCCATTATGACCCGATTGCCAAAGGCGACAATAACTCTTTTTAACTCCGGTAGTGCCACAGCCCTGGTTTTATCCGAGAATGAAGCATCTTGGGAGCGTTTAGGCCGTAATTTTCCGCTATCTTTGGATGGAGCTTGTCGGGCCGTCTGGGGTAATGGTTCCTCCTCCTGTCTTGCTTCCAGGTAAACCGGTTCCACATAAATAAATGAGTCACCCACCGGAATGGCTAAAAGATTTCCTCTGATGACTCTGGAACCTCCCTGCCCCCATAGGCTTAATTCGCGTGAAATCTCGGTCTGCTGGTCCACCCGCGCCTCGATCTGCATCGGTCCGTAGACCAGTTTCTCTTTGGGTAATTTGTAGACCAACAAATTTCCGTAATTGGGCAAATCGCTTCTGGCCGCCAGCCAGCCGATCATATTATCCTTCATGGAAGGTGTAAAAGGCAGCATCAAAAGAAACTCCGCTTTATTCGCTTCGGGCAGTTTTAAAATGATATAATAAGGTTTCATTTTTTGACGGCTACCCCCATAAAGCTCATTCGGAATTTCCCAGAGGTCCTCCTGGTTGTAGAAAACCTGCACATCGACCATATGATAGATCTTGTACGTATCCACCTGTATTTCGAAAAGGTCCCTGGGGTACCGGATATGCTTTTTCAAATCCGCCGGCATTGCCTTGAAAGGTTTAAATAGATCCGGGAATATTTGCGCATAGGTTCGAATGAGCGGATCTTTTTCATCCATGATGTAAAACGATACCTCTCCGTTATAGGCATCAACGGTTACCTTGACTGAATTTCGAATGTAGTTCAGTGCCTTGTTCTTAAAGCGTTTATACAAGCGGCGAGAGTAAGGATACATATTTGATGTAGTGTAGGCATCCAGTATCCAATAGAGCTTCCCTTCGGAGACGACCAGGTAAGGATCACGGTCATAATTCAGAAACGGGGCAATTGAACTTACCCGCCGGTCGATGCGACGATTGTACATGATCCTGGTCTCCGGGCTTAAATAGGCGGTAAACAGGATCTGGGAATCCAAGAATTCAAGTGCAAATAAGAGTCTTTTCACAAATGACCCGATAGGGACGCCCCCCTTTCCCCGATAATCGCTATAGACGTTCTTGTCTCCCTTGGGATAATCAAATTCCTGGGTTGTTGTCTTTATCAGAACATACTCATCGGTTTTTTCTCCATAGTAAATCTCCGGACGGTCTATCTTCAGGTCGGCATCAAAGGAGGGGGGCAGGTCTTTGACCAAGAGGAGGGGAAGTCCTTCGCGGGTCACTTCACTGACCGGGCTCAAGGCCAATCCGTAGCCATGGGTATACTTCAGATGCCTGTTAACCCAGGTATTTGCCTGGGGAGGAAGCTGGTCGACCACCAACTCCCGCGCGGCCAGCATCACCTGTCGATATTGGTTATTGATTACATAACGATCCACGTCCACCTTGTTAAAATCGTAATACAGCCGTATGGATTGAAGCTGCCTGTAGGTTTGAAGCAAAGTACGTTCATCCCAGATTCTGATGTTTTTAATCGTTGCACTCTGCCTGTCAATCTCCTTTGCGCTGAGTTGATCATTCACCTCAAAATTGACTTCTTTGATCTTATCCAGATTATAGGCCTTACGGGTATAATCAATATTGTATGCTATGTAGCGTTCTTCTTTGGCCAATTCATTGGGTTTCACCACAATTTTTTGGACCAGCATGGGGAGGAGGCTGGCAAACACCAGTATAGCCCCCGCCCAGATGCCCACGCCGATCCAGATTAATTTTGTCCTGGGCTTGAAGACGTTCAGGAACAGGACCACGGCCAGGCCCAGAGAGACAATGATCAGACCCTTATAGGCCGGAACCTTGACATGCACATCGGTATAGCTGGCACCGAAAGCAGGTCCCTGAGTAGAATACAAAACTCCATACATTTTCAGATAAAAACCCCAAGCAAGGAGCAAGACAATGATTCCTCCCAAGAAAATAAGGTGTTTCTTGGCCGCCGGTGCAATGGAGATTTTGGGTAAGGAGATCAGCTTACCTTTCTTTTGAGTAAATTCATCAATGGCCTCGTAGGCTCCGTCCTTCAGATACCACCAAGTGACCGCCGCTGCGGCCAAACCGAAAAAGACCAATAGCCTGTTTTGGACGAAGATATAAAAAGGCAGAGAATACACATAAAAACCGATGTCGCCATTAAAAATGGGCTCCGTACCGCTAAAAGGTTGCTGGTATAAATAGCGCAGGACCATGTCCCATTGGATGGCGCCACCTGCTGCAATCATGAAACTTAAAATCAGGAAAAAACCGATGAAGATAGCCTCCACGGCCTTGCTTGGCAGAGATAGGGAAATAAGAGTGCCGTCCTGATCATTAGAAGGTTTTTCCGGTGTATTTTGAGGCTTAATTTGAGGCTTAATCCGTTTGGCTGCGAAAAGGTTTGGGGTTACGATAAAAATTAAAACCAACCAAGTTAAAGCGCCAAGCCCGAATTTGCTCAAAACCATGGTCCAAAAAATAGATGAAAATCCTAGATTTTCAAACCACAGCCAATCAGGAAAGAATGATACTACCGACCAGAGCAGCAGTAAAAAAAAGGCTAAAAGCCCCATCCAGATCAAAATTTTTTTATTCATAATGCTTTATCTCCTAGCTCACAGCACTCCGTAAGGAAATCAATTACGATGATTCCATCGGAGCTGTCTTTTCTCAGCTTCTCTCCCGGCGACCCAAATGCCGAGCAAGCAGGCAATGGCTATCATGACACCATACCAGCGAATGACAAGAGGTCCGATTTGTATTAAGACGGGATGCATCCTATCCTCCTTATGGATCAATTGCAACACCTAAAGGATATTATGTGAGGAAGGCCCCTTAAAGAGACCGACACTAATGACCCTTTCTCTTTTCGATCTTGCTCCCGCCAGCATGTATTTCTTCCACCAGGAGCATCATCCCACGAATTCCGCAGATCACAACATGTTGCCCTTTTAAGAACCGGTTCCCTTTAGCTGCCGCACCCCAAATTTCGCTGGCGTATTTGATCTTGCCCTCAGGATCGATATCTTCGATCACCAGCCCTTTTTTCCCCAACATACCCTCGAACCCTGTCACAACTTGCTGCCGCATCGCCTTAAAGATCTTAAAGTAGATGAACAGGGAAATCCCAACGATTGGAAGATATAAAGACAAAGCAGTATTAAAAGGGAAAATCCAAAAGACCGGTAATGCAAAAACAGGGAGAAAAAGTATTAAGTGACACACGGTTTATACCTCGGCACTGGAACTGTTGTCATCTACTTTCCCCTCTCTCATGATTATCAGAATCTATCCATAGAAATCCTCCTAACGTTCCAGCTTCCATTCGAAAATCCTCTGCGGAACGCCGGCAATGTCTCTGATGAAAAGGGTTACCGTGTTGGGATTCCCCTCTATTGCCGGGAATTCCAGAACCCCCTCGCGATGATGACCGCCGGGAGGAGACCCGGTCCAGCGCAGCGGGCGGTACTTATGCCCGTTATTATCTTTTAGAGTAGATACGGCAACGATATCCTGATTTAGTTCGACGGAGTGAGTAGTCATGCGGACTTCAAATTTGGCCGTCCGCCCGGATGCGAGCTGCACCGGAGACACGACAACCTTCACTTTGTTCTCACTGCTCGATTTGCGCTCATACGCTCCGGCAGTAAAAGTCAAACCCATTACGATTATCAAAGTTACAACTGCCAACCCTGACGGCAGAAGAAGTCGTCTGGTTGTTTTCATAATTGATACCTCCTTTATTGATTTCTCCGTCGGAGGCCAAAAGGCGCATAACTTGTTAGGGCTCCGGCCGGTATTATTCCGTTTTTCTGCATGACTCGCAGCATAACTCCGATTCCAAACAAATTGGAAAGCACGCCCAGCAAAAAGAGCTGCGGCTGGTATTCTGCCAGACCGGCCGCGGCCGCTGATAAAAAGGGAAGGCCCAGCGCCGGTAAAAAGGCCAGCAGGTAGTGGGCGCAGCAGGCTGCCATGGATGCCGTTGACATCCCGCCGGAAGCAGCCAGGCTCGATTTGGCTGACTTTACATTTTTCCCTTTCAGCCGTTTGCGGAGAAAAGAATACAAGGTGGCCTGCACGCCCAGGCCGGCCGCAAGGGCAAGAATCCACCACCGATACTCCTCAAACTGCATCCTGGCGTTATACCAGTCGGAAACCAGTGTAATCAGTCCCAAATAGAACCCGACGACAGCGATGGCCGCCGCCGCCCCGATCAGATATGGAGGCGGACTGAAAGCCTGTTTGGAAAGCAGCCCCGGCCGGCTTATTGTCGCATCCAAGCTGTCTGACTTGTTTTCGGTATGCAAGTTATCTGATGCCCCGCAACAGCTAGCTGAAGAATTCTCTTTATTATCGCCATGATTTTTTTCACTCATAATTTACCTCCAATCCGGTTTTCACAGGCAGCATTAAGACAGCGGTTTGATAAGCTGTACAAGCGACCAATAGCGCAATTATTAAACTTGTTGTAAATATTGTCATAGTAGTGAAACCTCGTTTTTCATTTTGTTTAAAGTGTTACATGGGGGTTCTGCAAGCGCTGTGCCAAGTCCCGGCCAAATATAGCTAACTGCTCAATTTTATGTGATTTATTTGGGTTAATAATTAATCGAAGTTCGTTTTTCTTACGAAAACAGATCAGGAGGCGGGTAAAATGTATCCGGCCTTTATGAAGGAAAGCATCTAAAGATGGATAATTAGTATCCAGCTTTGCATTTGCCGCAACGGGAAATAAACATTTAAATTTTCAAGTAAAGCAGATATACTTAAAATTGCTATAAACTTTTAGGTGATAAAGAGGTCTAATTATTATGATAAAAAAGGGGGATTCAATGCAGGTTCTAAGCAAGGCAAGTATCTTGACTAATGTTTTTAAAACACCAGGCTTTAGAAACATTTTTCTTGTATGTCTGGCTATAGCAATCGTGTTTCCCGTCTATAGTTTGTTTTTTGTGTATCCATCATTTACCCAATTGTTAATTAAAAATGTAGAAAATGATGCCATACGCATAGCATCGCATTTGTCGAGAGTGAGCATCCCGGAAAATATTGAATTGACCGAGGATTTTTTTTCAGATCATTTTATAAGCAGAATTGAAAGGCATACAAGGGATTTTGACCTGGAGAAGCTTAAAATTTTTTCGAGTTCCGGCAAGATCTTATATTCAACAAATCCCAAAGACATTGGAGAAATTAACAAAGAGAAATATTTTCACGATATTGTCGCCCAAGGACATGTCTATACAAAACTGGTACAAAAAAACACAATATCGTTAGAAAGACGGTTGTTGAAATCCGACGTGGTGGAGACCTACGTTCCGTTAACAAGCAATGATACCTTCAATGGCGCTTTTGAAATCTATTACGATATCACGGGCATGAAGGCAAAGCTTAATAGTCTGTTGTCCCGTTCCTCAGCGATACTGCTTGGTATAGCATCAAGCCTTCTGCTCGCGGTTGTCATCATCTTGTTCAAAGCAAGCCAAACATCAATTGCGCGGTTTCAGGCGGAGGAATCTCTGGAAAAGGCTCACGGCGAGTTAGAACTACGAGTGGAGGAGCGCACCATGGAACTTGCGGAAGCCAACGAGGAATTACGCCGGCAAATCACCGAGCGCCTTTCGGCTGAGAAGGCGCTGCGGAAGAGCGAGGAGAAACTGGCGGGGATTCTTAATTCGGTGTTGGACATCATCATCGTTGTGGACCAAGACCTCAATATTATCTGGTCAAACCCTGTTGCGGTTAAATTTTTCGGCTCGGACCCGGTGGGCAAAAAATACGATGATATTTTCAATTTCCGCCACAGTTCTTATACATCTTGCTGTGTTGATAAGTGTTTCGAAGATGGCCGGAGTGAAGAGCATGAAATAGAAGTTATTGGAAGCTATGGTAACCATCTCAACTTGTGGTGCAGCGCCAGTGTAGTAGCCCGGTCTGAGGATGGGACTCCAAAATCCGTGATGATGGTTTATCGCGATATGACCGAAAAAAAATTGCTGCAGGCCGAAACTGCCAGAGCCGGACAACTGGCATCCATCGGCGAACTGGCTGCCGGCGTGGCCCATGAGATTAACAACCCTATAAACGGCATTATCAACTGCGCTCAATTATTGATTGACGAACATAATGAGCTGAGCGAACAAGCTGAAATCTCAATGAGAATTAATAAGGCCGGCCGACGAATTGCCATGATTGTCCGCAACCTTTTGTCTTTTGCCCGGGATTATGAGGAGGAACCCGCCCTGGTACATGTTAAGAGCGTGCTATCCGATTCTCTGGATCTTACTGAGACTCAAGTTAGAAAAGACGGCATCGATTTAAGCGTAGATATTCCGGATGAGCTCCCCAAGATCAGAGTGCGCAGCCATAAGATCCAGCAGGTTTTCCTAAACATCATCAGTAATGCCAGATATGCGCTGAACCAGAAATTTCCCCATGCCCACGAAGATAAAGTTCTTCGGATCAAAGGGGAAGAAGTGATAACAAATAATATTAAATATGTGCGTGTGATTTTTTATGATCGCGGCACCGGTATACCGACTGACATATTAGACAGAATTTGTGATCCGTTTTTTACAAGTAAACCACCCGGCAAGGGTACCGGTTTAGGTTTAAGTATCAGCCACGTAATAGTAAAAGATCATGACGGCCGGCTTTATTTTGACAGTGTTGAAGGAGAGTATTGCAAAACTATAGTTGATCTGCCGGTTTCGGTGGGGAAAAATGAGTTTGAAAATGAAAATTCTAATAATCGAGGATGAAGAGATTCTGCGGTTCTCTTTCAAGTCTTTGCTTGCCAAGGAAGGATATGAAGTGCAAACTGCCGAAGATTATAACTCCGTTTTTCATATCATTTCCGAGTTTCCCCCGGACCTGGAAACCATCTTCGCAGGTGTTCAGGTTAAATTTAGTACCATTGTTAAACGCTCACAGGTTATTTGATGGTGGGTGGATACCTGCAATGGCCTAATTTTTTTGAGAGAAGTTATTATCGTATCACAATTTTGTGTGAACACACAACATAAGGCAAGTTATCACGGAAATTAAAGGGGCCTCATTTTTGAGATACGCTAATATCGTATCACAATTTGAGTTAAAATAGATAGTTGCAGATATCAACAGGCTGGCGATCATCCTAAACAGTATCCAATGGTCGCATTTCCCCAATAATGTAATCTATTCCCCAACCATGCTAAATCCTTTATATCCTTCCATAAACCAATATAATTTGACATGTACTTTTAAATTCAGGATAATACTTTAATACACTCTCTTTTCTGTATTTCGTACTGTTCCTGAAGCGATTTTGGATTGATGCGTGTTAAGTGAAACGTGAGGAGTGATTTTGGAATGCGGATTTCGGAATGGGGAATGGGGAATGAAAAGTGATCGGTGAACGGGGAAAGACAATAATCTATGATGAAGTATTCTGGCTAAGGCCTTATCTTGAGAAGGTTGTCCAATGATATTAATGTGATAGCCTGATTCGATCCCAAACCAAATAAGGAGGTGAATAAGATGGTTCGATGGGGCATATTGAGTTTTATTATTTTAACCGTTTCGATCAGCTGGGGACCGCCCAGGCAAGTAAACGCTGAGACGGCAGAACCAACGGAGGTCCTGATTGTTTACAATACAAAGGCGAATCCTCCCATCATCATGGGGGATGGCACTAAGATAAACTGGGATAAGCCAGGTACTACGATTGAGCTTTTAAGCCTTGTCGGTGATCGCCTTGGGATCAAAGTTGTTTTCAAAAGGGTACCATGGAATCGCGGCCTGTTTTTGGTGGAGACCAATCAAGTGGATGGCATATTTCATACCAGTTTCAAGAAAAAGCGCCTGAAGATCGGCGTCTACCCGATGAAAGGCGACAAGCACGACCAATCCCGGAGCATATTAACTCATTCATATGTTCTCTATAAACTACGAGGTTCACCGGTTCAGTGGGACGGCAAGGATCTCACTAACGTGGAGGGCCCCATCGGGGCGACTTTTGGATTTGCCATCGTGGGGGACTTGGAGAAGATGGGGTTTAGGGTGGAAGAGGCCAAAACGCCGGAGAATAACCTGCGTAAACTGATCCACAGGCGCATAGCGGCTTACGCTGAATTGGAGGGAATTCTTGATCCAATCCTGGAAAAAAATCGCGACCAGTTCGGCGATATTGAGAAGGTCTATCCGCCGGTGAGATCCAAAGCCTACTACTTAATGTTTTCACATGGTTTCTACAAAAACAACAGGAAAGTCGCCGAGCGGATCTGGAATGAGATCAAGACCGTCAGAAACTCGGAACATTTTAAGTTAATCGTAAAGAGGTACGTTGAATGAACGAGTCTCCTTCAAAGGGACACTGGGCCAGCAGGGAAGTCCCTATCATGCGTTCAATCGGGGCGAGGCTCTTAAGGATAGTCTTATCGTTCTACATCATTGTGGCAGTTTCCGTCACCGGTGCCCTGCTTATTGAAGAGTATATTGGATCCAAACGTGGTGTTTTCCGAGAGCTTCGTATCTACGAAAAGACCTTCGAAGCTGCGCTTGCAAACTCCTTATGGGCAATGGATCATTATGAACTACAGTCGATCATCCAGGGGATGGTTAAAATACCCGAGATTCTGGGGGTCAAAGTCGTTGACCCGGTTACAGGGAGGGTTTTTGCATCCGCGGGCCTGGTTATTGGGCCGGATAATAGAGTCAAGTTGGTCAATTCCGATGAGGCTCAAAAAGTCTATTCCAAAGCGGGTTTGTTCTCAGAAATGTTTGCGCATACGTTTCAAGTTGTATACCACCATGACACCGGAGAAGATTTAGTTGGAACAGCAACATTATACTCTAATTCACTTATCGTCTTCGGTAGGATTAAAGGGCGGGTGGCCTTGATCCTCGGCAGCGCGGCTTTAAAAACAGTGGCCCTCTGGCTCATTTTCCTTTACGTAAGCAGGGCTATTCTGTCTCGCCCCTTATCGAAGTTGGTGGAAGCAACGGAGAGGTTGGATCTTGAAAGACTGGAGGTTATGAGAATCCATACCGGCGCCCGGGGCCAGAATGAATTGACGGTTTTAGAGGAATCATTCAATAACATGATCAAAAGGCTCCAGCAGGAGACCGCTGAAAAGAAAGATTACGCGAAGAATTTGAGTAAGAGTTACGCGGAGCTTCAGGAACTCAAGGACTCTCTCGAAGAGCAGGTGATTGTTCGGAACAAGGAGTTGAGCGAGGCGAATGAAGCGTTGCGTCATAGCGAGTTTTACCTCAATGATGCTCAGCAGATTGCTCATATTGGGAGCTGGAATGGAAATCTTGAAACTGGAGAATTGTATTGGTCTGACGAACAATACCGTATTTGGGGTTATAATCCGGGAGAAGTTACTCCAAGTTATGAGTTGGTTAAGCGCCATATTCATCCAGATGACTTGAAAAAATTTGAGGAAGCGCATGAAACCGCTTTTAACCGGCATGAATCTTATGAAAATGAATATCGCATCATCCGAAGAGACGGAGCGATTCGTACTGTTCACTCGATAGTAAGAGTAGTACGGGACGAAATAGATAAACCTACAAGACACTTAGGTTCTTTTCAGGATATAACCGAACTCAAACGTGCCGAGGAAGAAATCAAATCATCACTCAAAGAAAAAGAAGTACTTCTCCGTGAAATCCACCACCGGGTCAAGAACAACATGCAGGTCATTATCAGCTTACTCAAACTGCAGTCCGACAAAAT
>NZ_JAZFTO010000182.1:0-23334 GCF_036446775.1 Candidatus Desulfatibia sp. | reverse complement strand
AATTCCAAACAAGGGCTAAAACTATTTTTTTTATTCTTTTGTTTGTTATTTGTTTTTTCGGTCATTGGAATTTATTTGTTATTTGTATTTTGTTATTTGGGATTTCCCCTTTTGGTCATTGTTATTTGTTTGATATTTGATATTTGTTATTTAGAATTTAATTTGCTCTATTTGAGATAGGTGCACCCTTATGGGGGTGAAACCAAAGCCTGGTCCTCTGAGCCAGGATTCTTTACTAGAAGGGCGTGTGAGCAAAAAATCGACTTATAACATACTGATGTATTCCCATGACACCTATGGTCTCGGGCACATCCGCAGGACTATGGCCATAGCTTCCCGTTTGCGCAATCCACAAACAAATATTCTGATATTGACAGGTTCTCCCATTGTAGGACGTTTCTCCTTTCCGGAGCAAATCGATTTTGTCCGTATTCCCGGAATGATCAAGAAGACCAATGAGGAATATGTTTCTCTTTCCATCAAAATCGATCCCAAACACGCGCTCAATATCCGGCAGAATATTATTACTGCCACCGCCAAAGCCTTTCAACCCGATCTTTTCATTGTCGACAAGGAGCCGCTGGGCCTGAAAAAAGAGGTTTTACCCATTCTCCAGTGGTTACGGCAAAGCCTTCCCGAAACCCGAACCATTCTGGGATTGAGAGACATCATGGACGATGCGGAGACGGTTCGTAAAGACTGGATCAAAAAAGGGGTGTATGAGGCCCTGGACAATCTTTACAGTGAGGTATGGATTTACGGAATTCGTGAATTCTATGATCCGATTCAAGAATATGCTATCCCGGAATCGGTGCAAAATAAAATATATTTTACCGGATATATTCCTCGAAAAGTTCCGGACAAGAAAGCCATACTACAGGTTAGAAAGGAGCACGGTCTAAAAAAAGGAGAAAAGCTGGTTGTCGTCACCACCGGAGGGGGGGGAGACGGATATTTTTTGATGGATACTTTCCTTTCCATGCTTGAAAAGGAATCCGGCCCACCACCCTTCAAGAGTGTTCTGATTACCGGGCCGTTCATGCCAAGGAAAAAGAGAGCAGAAATATTTACCCGCAGCAGACGTCTGGGCGTCCGAACGTATCGATTCTATAGATGGATGGAGAAAATACAGGCAGCTGCTGATCTTGTTGTGAGCATGGGAGGATACAACACGGTTTGTGAAATCCTCAGTCCGGGAACCATTTCTCTGATTATTCCCCGGGAGACTCCCCGCAAGGAACAACTTATCCGCGCCCGGATTCTTTACGACCAAAAACTTGCCGATTACATCCCGGGGCAATCCTGTTCGCCCCGGATCATGCGTGAGAAGATCTTTGCACTACTGGAGCACCCCGAAACCTATCAAAAAGCCATATCACGTTTTAAGCTGACGGGAATCGATATCATGCGCCAGCGCCTCAGGACTTTCAGAAATGAAAAATAGTTTGGACAGGATTACAGGACGAGGAGCGACAAATTTTGAACAGATCCGTAAAGCCCGTTTTAGGAATGATTTTAAAAGGCTATCCTCGCATTTCCGAAACTTTTATATCCAATGAGATACTCCTTTTGGAAAGACTCGGATTTTCCATCCATCTTTTTTCCATGCGCCGGCCGCGAGAGCGTTTCTCGCATCAAAGCGTAAAGGAAATCAGAGCGGCTGTTGACTACCTGCCCGAGACCCTACTAGTCCCCCTTCCATGGTTTCTGTATCATAATATCATGCTGGCCGGCAAAAGGCCCGACCACTATAGCCTGGCACTGCGAACGGCTCTGAAACGCTTTGTGCGCACTCGCAGATCAGCGACCATAAAGCATTTGTTGCAGGCAGGGTATCTGGTCCATCATCTTCTTCCCGGCAGTGGCGTTACGCATCTGCATGCTCATTTTGCCCATTCTCCTACTTCCGTGGCTATGTTCGCCAGCCAGTTGAGCGGGCTTCCTTACAGTTTTACCGCGCATGCCAAAGACATTTATACATCGGACCCAAGACAGATCAGGGAAAAAATTGTGCGGGCACGTTTTGTGGTAACCTGTACCGCATATAACAAACATTATCTTATGGATATTTCTTCCGGATGTGCCACTCCGATCCACCACGTATACCACGGGATAGATACAGACCTGTTCTCCGGGGATAGACAAGACAGAAAACCTTCTAAGCCATACAGAATCCTTACCATAGCCCGTATGACTTCCAAGAAAGGATTACCCACCGTTTACAGAGCGCTTCGACATTTAATAGACATGGGGATTCGCATACAGCACACATTTATCGGCGACGGGGAGGAGCGTAATCAGATTCTTGCACTGATAGGGACGCTGGGCCTGAATGATGTCACCCGTTGGCTGGGAACCCAGCCCCACCATGTGGTCTTAAAGCATTACCGCCAGGCAGATCTGTTTGTACTGGGATGTGAAGTGGCTCCGAATGGAGACCGAGACGGCATTCCCAACGTTTTATTGGAGAGTATGGCCATTGGGGTTCCTGTGGTCGCAACAAATATTTCGGCCATCCCCGAACTGGTTGAGAACGGCAAAACCGGCCTGTTGGTTCCCGCGAGCCAACCGGATAAAATGGCGCGGGCCATGGCACGGCTTTTGACCGACGGGGATCTAAGAGAGCGCGTAATTACAGCAGCAAGAAAGCTTGTGGAAACAAAATTTGATAATAAAGCCCTGACTCTCGATCTGGCCAACATACACCGGCGGGAAATTGAACTGCACAGCGAGCGCAATCCCCGCAGCTTGTTGCGGGGTTAGCGAGCGAATCAAAAAATAGACCGAATTCCTTACAGTCGCTGCGAAGCACTGCCGCACGGCAGAACATTCCCTGCAGCTTGCTTCAGGGATCTTCAAAAGTTGAGGAATTAAGAAATCAATCTAACCATGAAAATCTGCTTCTACGCGCCCTTTAAACCACTGAACCATCCTCATCCATCCGGAGATCTTGTAATCGCTACCGGTTTATTCGAATATCTTTTAAGGCAGAATCATATATGGGCGGTAAGTTCGCTCCGGTTACGATGGATTTACGGGAAGCCCTGGCTTTGGCCGCTGGTCCTGCGGGAACGGCTGCGGGTATTAAGGCAGATAAGCCGGGTTCGGCCCCATTTGTGGCTTACCTATCTTACCTATTACAAAGCTCCGGACCTTCTGGGTTCTTGGGTCAGCCAGCGAGCCAACCTGCCTTATGTTGTCTTTCAGGGGGTTTACTCCACCAAAAGGAAAAGAGATTGGAAAACCTGGCCCGGATATTTTTTGAACAAGAAGGTACTCTGTAAGGCCAGGCATGTATTCACTAACAAAAGAGTTGATTTTCTCAACCTAAAACGCTTAATACCCTTACATCGTATTACCTATGTGGCCCCCGGTATTTATCCCAAGGATTTTAGTTATGATGCAAAAGCACGGTCTGAGCTTCGTATGGCGTGGAATGCAGGGGATGAACCGCTAATCTTGTCAGCAGCTATGTTCAGGCCGGGGGTTAAAACAAAAGGGTTGAGTCTGTTGATTCGTGCCTGCGGCGAGTTGAGTCGACGGGGACGGCGCTTTCAGCTTGTGATAGCAGGTGACGGCCTCGAGAAGAAGTACCTTCAAAGGCTGGCCGCTAAACATCTTCCCCATAAAGTGCGTTTCGTTGGGAAGATATCCCGTAACGAAATGTACCGTTTTTACAGCGCCGGCGATATATTTGCTTTCCCGGGCATAAGGGAGTCACTTGGAATGGTTTTTTTGGAAGCCCAATCTTGTGGCCTTCCTGTAGTTGCCTTTGCAAATGGAGGCGTTCCTGAGGTAGTCAAGGACGGGGAGACAGGAATACTTGTACCTCCTTACGATCTTGCGCAGTTCGAACGGGCTATTGAGAGTCTTTTGTTAAAAAATGATCTCAGGCAAAAGATGGGTAGTGCGGCCAGGCTTTACGTCAGGCATGCGCATGATCTGAACAGAAATTATCGTAAAATTGAAAACGTTCTCAGTGAAATCGCAGCAGTAAGATAGTTCAGGGTTCGGGGAGTTTTCTCTTATGGTCGCTCCATGGAAAATCTTTTTTTAAACCGTGTGAACTCGCGTATAAGGGTTCGTAAAGAAAGAACAGAGGCTTTTTTCACAAAAAAAACAGGTTTTGCTGTACGATCGGCAATCGTTTGTTAGGAAACAATTGAGGCATACGTCTGTTCTTTCTAACGGATCCCTAAAGTTAGAATGATGACCGGAAATAATAAAATTACAAAATTTGGTCTTATGCGCCACGCCCAAACAGAATGGAATCAGCAAAAAAGGGTTCAAGGCCAAAACGACACACCGCTAACCGCCCGTGGCGCACATCAGGCCAAAGAATGGGGACGGCTTTTAAAGACTCAGCAATGGGACCGGATTATTGCAAGCGATGTTGGCCGTGCGCTAAAAACGGCAACCCTGATCAATATCTCACTTCAGATTCCCTTGGCACCCGATCCCCTCCTTCGAGAACAAAACTGGGGGCAGTGGACCGGCAAAACCCTGACGCAAATTGAGCAGGAAATTCCACTTGTTTTGCCAAAACAAGTATCTGAAGGGTGGGAATTTTGCCCTCCCGGTGGAGAAAATCGCTACATGGTATGGGAAAGGAGCCAAAGGGCGCTGAAAGAGGCGGCTGCAAAATGGCCGGGAGAGACGATTCTGACGGTTATCCATGAAGGGGTGATCAGATGTCTTATTTACCGTTTGTTGGACCGACAATTTCTTAAATCGGAGCCTCCTATCCTCAAGTCACAACATCTTCACTGGTTGATCCAAGATAATGAGGGACTCCGGATTAATGAAATAAATGCACTGAAGTTGAGTTAAATGAAGATTATTCACTACTGCCAGTATATCTGGGGAGTGGGCCATTTTTTCAGAAGCCTTGAAATCTGCCGGGCTTTAGCCGGGCACGATGTCCTCCTGGTTACCGGCGGCCCACAAATCAACGCATCTCTGCCCGACCATGTCCGGGAAGTCCGGCTGCCCGGAATTATGACCGACCGCAATTATACGAATCTTTCCACCACAGAAAAAAGCAAATCCTTTGATCAGGTAAAAAGGGAACGAAAAAAACGCCTTTATGATCTTTTTAATAAAGAGGCTCCTGATTTTTTTATAGTGGAATTATATCCCTTTGGCCGCAAGTTTTTTCAATATGAACTTGACCCGATATTAAAAGCGATTCGCAGCAAGTCCCTTGGGTCAACTCGCGTGGTTTGCAGTCTTAGAGATATACTGGTGAAAAAAAAGGACCCCGAGGCCTTTGAAAAGCGTGTTATTGACATACTCAACAGCTATTTTGACGCCCTGCTGGTGCATGCCGATCCTGACTTGGTTCGGATAGACGAAACTTTTTCCCGTGTTGATGATATTTTAATTCCCGTGGTCTATACAGGTTTTGTGGCTCCTAAACCGGCACCGGATGCCAGAGAAAGGCTTCGAGGTCTGCTTGGCATCGGCCAGGATGAATTTCTTGTAGTGGCAAGTGCGGGCGGAGGAAAAGTCGGCGCAACGCTTTTGGAACCTCTGGTAAGTGCATGGCGGCAAATAGATTTAGAAAATTCCCATCATCTTCATATTTTTACCGGCCCATTCATGAGTGAGGCAGAGTTCAATCATTTGCAAGAACTTGCCCATAAAGGGGTCAGGGTTCAGCGCTTTACGAATGATTTTTTAGCATATCTTAAAGCTGCCGATCTTTCTGTCAGCATGGCCGGGTATAACACCTGCATGAACATCCTGGCCACACGGATTCCTGCTCTGGTTTGGCCTTCTTCTCAGGATCGGGAACAGGGTTTTCGTGCAGAGAGACTGTCACGCCTGGGAGTACTGAAAATATTGAACGAAGGGGACCTTCACCCTTCTCGTCTAGCCGCTATAATCGGCCGAGCTCTGTCCCCAGACCCGCAGCCCCGGGTCGATATCGATTTGAACGGAGCTATAAATACGGCCAAATGGCTTGAAGCATGGGTGGAATCATAAAATTTTTCAAAGGTCTCAAAAAGTAATGAATTTGAGGCAGAAAAGATTAGTAATCTATGAAAAACAGTAGTTTTTTTGCAGAAATGAAGGGATCGGGTCGCGTGGATCGACTGGTGGTCCCCCCTTTCAAAAAATCGCTGGAAATCGCTCTTAAAAGCATCAGAGCCCGTTTTTTCCGCTCCATGCTTACGGTCCTGAGCCTTGCTTTGGCCGTTTCCTTTCTGAGTTTTGTCAATGTGAGCACCGATGTGGCCAATGGTCTGCTGGCCACGGATGATTTCTCATTGCGTCAGAAGTTGATTCGGTCCGGTTATGACATAGGGCCTGAGGACCTAAGGGTGGAGAATAGCCCCAAACAAAAATGGATTGTAATCCTGTCTCTGCTGGTTTGTGTTGTGGGAATCGTCAACGCCCAGCTCATGGCGGTAACCGAACGTTTCCGGGAAATCGGAACAATGAAATGCCTGGGCGCCCTGGACCGGTTTATTCTGAGACTTTTTCTGCTGGAGGCCGGTATACAAGGACTGGCCGGGGCCGGGGTCGGGGCCCTGACCGGCGGCCTTTTTGCGCTGATCAATGCGCTGATCAACTTCGGTACCGTCTCCATGGTATTTCTCTCATGGCCGGATGTGGTCGAATCCGTCTTTTTAGCCGCCGGTGTCGGATGCCTGTTGAGTTTGCTGGGGGTTCTGTATCCTGCAATTGTGGCTGCCAGAATGCAGCCGATGGAGGCGATGCGAGTTGAGCAATAGGTTCAGGGGTTCAGGGTTCTGGGTTCTGGGTTCAGGGTTCAGGGTTCAGCGTTCAGGGTTCAGCGTTCACTAATTACTGATAATTGGTTACTGATAACTGACAACTGATTACTGATCACTGATTTCTGGGTTCCATAGGGGTAATACAACGAGGCGACCGACCTCTGAACCTTTGAACGTTGAACCTTTGAACCCAACTTTTTGGTTAGAGATTGAGCGTTTTGTCCAAATAATCACAGCATCATCTATCATTATTTACGAGATCTGAAGATATGGAAAAATCAAGTAATATTGTTCGTGTTTCCAAAGTGACCAAAACGTTCCTATTAGGCAAGGTTGAGGTCCAGGCATTGAAAGGGGTGGATCTTGAGGTAGCGGCCGGCAAATACATTTCCATTATGGGGCCCTCCGGTTCGGGGAAAAGTACGCTCTTCAACATGATCGGCGGACTGGACAAGCCCACAGAGGGCAAAGTTTTTATCGACGAGGTCGATATCGCCCAGCTGGATGCTTATGAATTGGCCTGGCTGCGTTGCCGTAAGATCGGCTATATATTCCAGACCTTTAACATCATCCAGGTCATGACCGCCCTGGAGAATGTAACCCTGCCTATGATCTTCGCAGGGATGAACAACGACCAGGCTGTAGAAAAGGGGATGGAGCTGCTAAACCAGGTGGGACTGGGTGACCGGTTTCGCCACAAGCCTTTTGAGCTTTCCGGAGGTCAGCAGCAGCGTGTGGCTGTGGCCCGTGCCCTTGCCAATGACCCGGCAATTATCCTGGCAGATGAACCTACGGGGAATCTCGACCTGAACACCGGGGAGGAAATCATCAATCTTTTGAAGCGTCTGAGCAAAGAGAGAAACGTTACGGTTATATCCGCTACGCATGATATCAAGATGTTGAACGTTTCGGACCAGGTGGTCTGGATTCGCGACGGACAAATAGATAAAATCGAAGATCGTGAAGAACTCTCCATTTCCATAGGGCAGATTGGTGTTCGAGAAAAAGAGGGAGAAAGTTGAGACTCTTGAAAAACGCTTCCTTTTGTCCAATTCCGGCGCGCGCCCCGTGGAATGCTGAGCCTATTTTTCTGAGGCGACATGGGCTTGTCCTGGTATTTTTGTGCGCCCTTGTGATAAGTTCCCCGGTTATGGCCGCAATCCAAAAGCCGCCGTCTGATGAGTTTGCAAAAATCATTAAAACCCTGGCAAATGCGGGAGACAGAAGTACAGGTTCCCGGGGGCACAGAGAGGCCGGCCAATACATAAAAATGATGTTCTCCCGGCTGGGATACGGCCAGGTGGGGTCACATAGCTTTTCAGTCCCTGTGCGCATGCATCGGCGCAGCACGCTTTTTCTGTCGGAACGCAAAAAGGGCGTTTCCATAAGTCCCATGAGAAGTAACGCTATTTCTCCCGAGACCATATCCCCGCAGGGCATCAAAGGTCCTCTTGTCTATGTCGGTTCGGGTGAGCGGAGTAACTTTAACGGCAAAGCAATTGCCGGTGCCGTTGTTCTGATGGAGTTAGACTCCGGAAAGAACTGGCTCAATGCGGCCGCACTCGGTGCCAAGGCTTTGATCTATGTCGATCGCGGCAACCTGTCAAGGTGGTTTTTTGAAGAGAAAACCGAGCTTTCTCCGGTACAGTTTCCTCGTTTCCATATCGCTAAAGATCGGGCTCGAGACCTTTTCGGCGCCTTTGAAACCGCAGAAGAGGGCCGGGTGGCAGCTAAGATAGCACTTTTTTCCGAAATCAAGTGGGAAGCGACCTTAAGCGAAAATATCTATTACTTGATTCCCGGGATCGACCCCCGACTCTCAGAAGAATTGGTAATCGTCGAAGCCTTCTACGACAGTACAGCTATGGTTTTCGGCCGGTCACCCGGTGCCGACGAGGCTATTAGCGTGGCCACCCTTCTGGAACTGGCCCGCACCCTTAAAAGAAATCCCCCTGCCAGGTCCGTTCTTCTGGTGGCTACAGGCGGTCATGCCCAGACGCTGGCCGGTATGCGCGAACTGATCTGGAGCCTGAGAACAAAATCCAAGGAACTGGAAAAAATAAAAAAAAAATTAAAGGCTGCTGTAGAAAGAAGCCGATCATTGCTCGGTGCGCTTGAAAGTGCATCGGCATCCGATTCGGCATCCGAGATCCCGGACAGGGTATTGAAAGATGCTTTGCAGGATCGTATCAAAACAGAAGATGACAGCATCTCTCGTCGCCTCATGCATTTTCGGCTGCAACAGAAGGGAGCCTCCAATAGCGCCGTTATTAAGGAATTGGCCGGGCAGAGACTTTTGCTGCGGCGTTTTGACCGGCGGACGACCTTCAAAGACCTTGCAAAGGATGAACGTCTGCTATTGAATCGCTTGATTCCGCTGGCCAAAAAAGATCATGCCGCCGTTCTTACCGATTCGGGAAAACAGCTGAAAAACCTCAAGAGTGCCTTAAAGTTTCGCAAGCTTGTCAAGTCCAAGAGGCTTGCGGCGGTGTTATCGCTCCATCTTTCCAGCCGCGGCGACGGGTTCGGTGCCTTCAACCAGGGCTGGCTCTACCCCTTAAAGCCGAATATCAACCGGGTTGCCGCCTACGGTATGATTGATGAGGTGCTGCGTCAGGCAGCATCGAAAATCGAAAAATCGATGGGATTTGATCCCCTGTTTCAGGATACCCTGCGGCCCAGCCGGCGCGCTCCCTGGCAGAGCTATTTTCTCGATCGCCCTCCGCTGGGCGGTGAGGTGAGCGCCCTGGCAGGTTATCTGGGTTTGAGCCTGGTAACCGGTCATGATGCACGCTTTAACTGGGGCACGCCCTATGACATTCCCGCAAAAGTGAATTTTGAGTATGCTTTTAAGCAGAGCGTTCTGGTGAGCGGTCTGGTTGAATCGTTGGCGCAAGCGCCACGGTTACACGGCAAAAGTTTACCAGGAAACGGCTTTGCCACCGTAACCGGACGAGCCAAACTGCTCCGCCAGGGAGAACTCTTTGCCGATCAACCCGCTTCCGGAACGGTTATTCTCGCCTACCAGGGAAAAGGTCTTTACTATGACATGGTCGATACCCTGGGAACCTTTCGCTTAAAAGGCGTGGCCACTAAAAAATTTGTTTTGGACAAGGTCATTATCGAAGGATACAAGTTCGATCCGGTTACCGGATCTGTGTTTTGGGCCATCGATAAAAAACAGACCGGCAAGCCTGCTTATCGTCTCAAAATCCGACGGAAATCAATGGAGACGGATCTGGTTATGTTTGCCTGCAAGCAGACCACGATTTTTAACCTCCTTGAACCGCGTAGCTTTCGGTACATGACCAGAATCAGGCTCATCGACGGCCGACGGGAGACGCAGCCTTTGCGTTACTGGTACAGCAGAATGGATACCCGTTCTTCCATCATAAGTTCCATCTGTTTAGAACCGGGGACACGTCTTAAACTGACCCTTTCCGATACGATTCTGCGAAAAAAAATGGTACTTCTAAATGCCACCGAAACCAACCCGGAAGGGGTCGGATATATGGTGGATGAATGGCCCTGGTTATATCATACAGAGTTTAAAGTGGCCCGGGATATGTGGACGCTTTTAGGACCCAGAATTGCTAATCTTGAAAAACACGGGATATTTAATGAGAAAATTCGTGAGCTGCAGCAGAAGGGGACGGCCGCGTTGCAACAGGCCGAACTGGCCCTTGAGTCAAAATCTTATGACCGCTATTTCGAAGAAGCCTCAAAATCCTGGGCGCTGGCCAGCCGTGCATACAACCAGGTGGAAAAGACTCAAAAGGATGTTCTTTTCGGCGTCCTGTTTTATATCGCTCTGTTCGTCCCCTTTGCTTTCTGCGCGGAACGTTTTGTTTTTTCTTATGCCGATATTCACAAAAGAATCGTCGCATTTTGTGCCATACTGATACTTCTTATCGTTGTAATATATCGTGTTCATCCCGCTTTTGATCTGGCTTATTCCCCCATCGTCGTGATTCTGGCCTTTTTTATTATGGCCCTTTCACTGATCGTTACCCTTATCATCTTTTTACGGTTTGAAGAGGAGATGGCTCTCCTCCAGCAGCGGGCCAGACAGATGAGGGCTCCTGAGATCAGCCGCTGGAAAGCCTTTACAGCAGCCTTTTTTCTGGGAGTGAGCAATCTCCGGCGGCGGCCGATACGGACCGTGCTTACCTGTATAACTTTGATAATACTTACCTTTACCATTATGAGTTTCACCTCGGTTAAGTCCCTGCGACACCATTCGCGTCTTTTGTACAGTCGCAGCTCACCTTACCAGGGTTTTTTATTAAAGAATTTTAACTGGAAGGACCTGCCGCCCGAGGCCCTCGATATCTTGGTGAATGCTTTTGAAAAAAAGAGCAGGGTGGTGCCGCGGGTCTGGCTGGAAACTGATGACAAAACGCGTGCAACCCAGGTGCCGTTGCGATACAAAGATCGCTTATATGAGGCGCGCGGAGTTTTGGGTCTTTCTCATGAAGAAGTAAGCGTCACCGGTATTGACCGGATTCTGGTGGGCGGACGATGGTTTCAGGAAAAGGAACGCTATGCGATTCTTTTACCGCAACGGATGGCCCGGGGCCTGGGCATCGATTTCAAACAGCCCCAAGGAAGTATGGTCACTTTATGGGGTGTTCCTTTTGAAGTCGTGGGAATCTTTTCCGGCGAAAAACTTCAGAAGCGCTATGATTTGGACGGCGAGCCCCTTACCCCGGCGATTTTTCCCAGCGAAGTCTTAACGGATATAACAGAGGTTGAGATGGAAGCTATGGAATCGGGTGAAGACATCATGACATTCCAAAGCCGGTATCAGCATATTCCCGGCGACCTTACCGTGATAATGCCTCACATTACACTTCTGGCCGCCGGCGGCCACCTCAAAAGCGTGGCCGTCCATCCCGAATCCGGGACGCCCACACGGGTTACGGCCATGAATCTGGTGGATCGCTTCGGCCTCACCCTTTTCAGCGGTGAGCCGGACGGCACGTTTCTGTACCATGCCAGTGACACCATAAGTTACAGCGGCGTTCCCAATATCCTGATTCCCTTGATAATCTCCGTTTTCATCGTCTTGAACACCATGATCGGGAGTGTTTATGAAAGGAAGCGTGAAATCGGAATCTATACTTCGGTGGGGCTGGCCCCGTCTCACGTTTCCTTTCTTTTTATTGCCGAGGCCATGGCCTTGGCGGTGTTAAGCGTCGTCTTAGGCTATTTGTTGGCACAGAGTACCGCCAGCCTTTTTGGAGGAACTTCTCTCTGGGCCGGGATTACGGTCAATTATTCCTCTTTGACAGGGATAGGAGCTATGTTGCTGGTGATTCTGGTGGTACTGGTCTCGGTAATATACCCGTCAAAGGTGGCGGCCAAGATCGCTATCCCCGACGTCAAAAAATCTTGGACTCTGCCTGAACCCCGGGATAACATGCTTAAAGCCACCCTGCCTTTTTTGATGAAATTAAGGGAACTTCGGGGCATTGGGGGTTACCTTATGGCATATTTTAAGGAACACCTGGACGTATCCCATGGCCTTTTTTCTATCGGGGAAATAGAATATCCGCAACAGTGCCCCATGCTTGACAGAGCCGGCCAAATACAGCCGGATTGTACCGAGAGGGATCATTGCGAAAAGGTGTGCCTCAATTTTCGCATGGATATGTGGCTGGCCCCTTTTGATTTTGGCATCATGCAGCAGGTGGAAATAGCGTTCGTTCCTTCAGCGGAAAATCCCGGATTTCTGGAACTTAAGCTGAAGATGGTGAGAAAGGCCGGGGAGGCCAATGCCTGGCTGCGAATTAACAAGACTTTTCTCCATGACCTGCGAAGGCAGCTTCTGGCATGGCGTTCCCTGGACGAATCAGCTCTGGACCGCTATGATAAAAGTTTGGCTCCAGTTGAAAAGGTTTCAGAGTTTACGCGCGACAAGAAAGCTACGATATGATGGAAGAGACTCCCAATCACACTGCCGAAAAACTTTACAAGGGTGCTGATTCAAACAAGACCGGCCACCAAATTCGACTGCGGGCCGTTGTTCTGGGCCTGATTCTCTCTGTAGCAATCAGCGTCATTACTCCATTTAACAATGCTTATAGGGGTGCAACACCGCTTGGAGGGGGACATTTCCCTCTGGCGCCTTTTTTTATTCTTGTATGGCTGACGGTTGTATTGGCTGTAATCGGAAAGGTGTTAAAAGGCCGGACCTTGCTTTCGGGCAAAGAACTCCTGATGGCCTGGATTCAAATGGTTATCGTTTCAGGCATCGCATACACCGGCCTGGTTCGTACATTATTTATCAATCTGACGGCTCCTTTTCACTTTGCCAGCGTGGAGAATCGATGGGGAGAGGTTCTATTGCCTCTGCTGCCCAAGAGTTTGTATCCTCAAAGCCCCGGCGCCATCGAAGGCCTTTACAACGGTCTGGCGGGGGGACGAAGGATGGGATGGTGGGAGGTGCTTCAACAGATCCCCTGGAATGCCTGGCTTCAGCCCCTTCTTATTTGGGGTGGATTTATTCTCCTTTGTTATTTTGTGATGATCTGCCTGATAAACCTTTTGAGCAAACAGGCGCTTGAAAATGAAAGGATGCATTTCCCGCTGCTGCGTGTGCCCCAGATGCTGGAAGAGGCCCTGGATAAAAACGAGGTGGGCCGTTTTTTTACCAATCGATTTCTGCTGGCCGGTCTTTTGATTCCGGTAGGACTCCATCTGGTAAACGGTCTGCATTTCTATTTTCCGGCGGTTCCCCAGATACCCACGCTGATTCTTGCCGGCCCTTATTTCCCCAAATACGGCCTGTTTTCCGGTTTCCACAAGCTCAAAATTTTTATCTATCCGGCCTTTATCGGTTTCGCATTTCTTACTACCAAACAGATCTCCTTTTCGTTCTGGCTCTTTTTCATTATAGGGGGGCTGCTGACCGGTTTGTTGAGCATTTTGGGCTATAACATCCCGGCCGCCACCCTGGGCGTTACATTCGGTCCCACTTTATCCCGGCCCGAAGAGACCCAGATGATCGGTGCTTATGGGGTTTTCTTTCTTTTTCTCCTCTGGTTGGCCCGCCATCATATTAAAAATGTGTTGCGTAATGCCTTGGCCTTTAGAAAAGGAGCCGATTCAGGCGAGGAATGGTTTTCTACCACCGGGTCTTTCTGGGGTTTTGTGGCAGGATCGCTGGCAATCATGCTGTGGTGCCGTTACTATGGTATGCCCTTTGTGGTCTCTTTTTTACTTATCGGCGCCTGTTTCATGGTCATGCTCGTGGCTACCCGCGTCATTTGCCAGGGCGGCATCGCCTACTTTACCCTGACGGCGGCACCCATTGACGGTCTTCTTTTTATTTTCGGGCCCGGATTTTTCACAAATATCGGACTTCTTATTGCCGGGGTGGTCCAAAAGGTTCTATTTGTGGACCTGAGGGAATCCCTCATGCCGTCGCTGCTTCATGCCCGTAAAGTTACAGAGAATATAACCAACAGGAGGATAGTAATAGGCGGTATCATCATTACGCTGATTGCGGGTGTGGTAGTCTCTTTTCTGGCCACGTTGGCGCTTTATTACAAATTCGGCCTGCGGGAATTGCAGGTTGATTGGGCAACCCGTACCACTGTAGCGGTTTATAGTAAAATTTACACCCTGATCGAATCGCCGGTAGAAGCCGGCCGCTGGGTGCAGATCTTTGCTGTTGCCGGGGCGTTTGTTATGCTGATTTTGGCTATTTGTTATCATCGCATTTATTGGTGGCCCCTTCATCCTATCGGTTATCTGACAGCTTATAGTTCGGCCATGCGGATTCTCTGGTTCAGCTTCTTTATGGGATGGCTGTGTAACGCGCTTTGTATGCGATACGGGGGCGTGCTTCTTTTTAAAAAATTCCGTAACTTTTTTGTCGGGCTGGTAATCGGGGATTTTCTGATGGGGGGCGCTTGGGCTCTTGTGGGACTGTTTTTGGATGCAAGTTATCAGGTGTTGCCTACATAAGATCTTAGTAACCGTTCACAGGTTCAGGGGTTCAGAGGTTCAGAGGTTCGGGGGTCATAAGTGCAATGTTTTTTGCCCCGGATGGACTGTGGAAGGTTTACTGAAAAAGATGAACATCGAACGTCCAACATCGAATGATGAATAAAAAAAACGAGTGAAATTAAATTGCAGAGCGTAGCGACATCATTATTCGATGTTCAACGTTGGATGTTCGATGTTCGATGCTCAGTCTGTTCGGGGTTCAGAGGTTCAGAGGTGCAAAGGTTCAGGGTTAACTTAGAACGCAGAACCCAGAACGCAGAACACAGAACCCTGAACGCAGAACCCTGAACGCAGAACGGGGACCGCTGAACCTGTGAACGCCTACAGATCTTCCAAAGTTGAAATACAAATATCATGTACGATGACAAAGAACTCAAAGAATACAGGGACCTCTTAAAGGTTCCTGATCATTTCGAAGAAGGGTTTGACTGGAAGTCTATCGTGGGGGCGGTATTCATCGGCTTTCTCATGATGCCGGGCAGCATGTATCTCCAGTTGGTCATCGGTACCGGGATCGGTCCGGCGGCACGCTGGGTCACGATAATCCTTTTTGCCGAAATTGCCAAGCGATCTTACACCGAACTCAAGCAGCAGGAAATTTTCCTGCTGTATTATATGGCAGGGGCGGCTCTGGCTTCACCGTTTCAGGGGCTTTTGTGGAACCAGTATCTCGTGCAGTCCGATGCCGCCCGCATGTTGGGGTTGACCGAGTTCATCCCTGCATGGGTGGCGCCTGCGCCGGAGTCCATGTCCCTGGTAGAAAGGACCTTTTTTCATCGTGACTGGATGATTCCCATACTTTTGCTGGTCGGTGCACAGGTCATCCAGCGCATTGACCATTTTGGCCTGGGCTATGCGCTCTACCGCATCACTTCCGATGTAGAGAAGCTCCCCTTCCCCATGGCCCCTGTGGGGGCCTTAGGGACCATGGCATTGGCTGAATCCACCGAAGAAAAAAAGAAAAGCTGGAAATGGCGCATTTTTTCCATCGGCGGTGTTATCGGGCTTGCCTTTGGTGGAATCTATGTACTTTTACCGACCGTTTCAGGCCTCTTTTTGGCCGAGCCGATAAGGCTGATCCCGATCCCATGGGTCGAATTGACCCGGCACACCGAGGGTATGCTTCCGGCTGTGGCCACCGGTATTCAACTCGATATCGGTCTGATCTTTATAGGAATGGTTCTGCCCTTCTGGGCCGTGATCGGGGGGCTCGTGGGACTGATTATTACGGTGGTGGCCAACCCTATTCTCTACCAGCAGGGGATCCTGCACCGCTGGCATCTGGGGATGGGGACCGTGGAAACGGTTTTTGCCAACAACTTTGATTTTTATATGAGTTTCGGCATCGGTCTTGGACTGGCGATTGCCGGTTTCGGCATCTGGTCCGTGTTGCGTTCTTTCGGAAAAAACGCTGCCGGCCGTCGGGGGAGTCTGAAGGATCTGTTTCACCCTCCACCCGGCCGGGGAGATTTCAATTTCTGGATCTCCATCGGGATTTATGTTTTTTCAACCCTGGCTTATGTGGGCCTTTGTGTCTGGTTGGTACCCAACTTTCCGTGGATATTTTTTCTCGGTTACGGTTTTATTTACACACCGGTGATATCATACATAACCGCCCGCATGGAGGGCATCGCCGGCCAGTTTGTCAGCCTCCCATTTGTCCGTGAAGCCAGCTTCATCGCCGGCGCAAAATACTTCGGTTATCATGGGATCGAGATCTGGTATGCGCCCATTCCGATTCACAATTACGGTGAAGCCACCGTCAATTTTCGTCAGATTGAGTTGACCGGAACCAGCATCCGTGGAATCATTAAAGCCGAAATCGTGGTCTTTCCGGTGGTGATGGTGTCGAGTTTACTCTTTTCTCAGTTTATCTGGCGCCTGGCCCCCATACCCTCCAGCAGCTATCCTTACGCCCAGGAATTGTGGCATCTTCAGGCGCTGAATACGCTGCTGATGCAGACCTCCACTCTGGAGGGAAATTCTCTCTTTTATCAAGCCTTAAAAGGGAGTTATGTCCTGTCCGGTCTGAGTTTCGGCCTTGTTATTTATGCTCTTTTGAGCCTCTTCGGCCTTCCAATACTTTTGATCTATGGCGTCGTTCGGGGACTTGGCCAGAGCACCCCTCACGGCCTGATACTGGAGGTGGTTGGGGCGCTTCTGGGACGCTTTTTCTTTTTAAAACGTTATGGTGCCATGTGGCGCCAATACGCTCCGGTTCTGCTGGCCGGTTTTTCCTGCGGTATGGGACTGACCGGAATGTTTGCCATGGGATTTGCTCTCATCCTGAAATCATTGGGACACTTGGCATATTGATATCCAAGGGCAGCAATATTACCGAATACGATGAAACCTTAAAAATGGAGACCGCTTTGTCAATCCGTTATATGGAGTATATTCAAGAGGTGGAAATCAAGAAGATGAAAGGTTTTAAGAGCGGTCTCATCGGTTATGGTGTTTGTGCCGGACCGGGTCAAATCGTGAGGATCAAGCTAAAATATGCCGATTCAACCAAAAAGTTTTTCGAACAACTCCTGAAACATTTCAAAACCCGGTTTGGGGAGCCTGACGAATGGCGGGGGGATCCTTTTCATGTGGTCATTGCATGGAAATGGTCCTTTGTCGACAAACAAAACAACCGGATTAGTATGACTCTCCAGCACAACACCATGGATGCTGAGGAAAAAATAGGTAATGCCGTTAAGCTTACCATGAAGAACCTGATGGAAAAGGAACGTTTATGCTTTAAAAAAGAGCGCCCCGAATTCCAAACGATGCGCGCAGAAGGGCATCAAAAAAAGGATAAAACAGATGCAGTTGACTGGGACCGGTTTATTCCCCGCTAGTATGATCATATAAAAGTTGGTAACCGTTCAGGGGTTCAGAGGTTCAGAGGTTCAGGGCTCATGGGTTCAGGGTTGAGAGGTTCAGAGTTCAGAGGTTCAGGATTCAGGGTTCAGGGGTTCAGAGGTTCAGGGTTCAGGGGTTCAGGGTTCAGAGTTAACCCAGAACGCAGAACCCAGAACATGTGAACGCCTGCAAAGGTTCTATGGAGTATGTTGACAAGATGCCCCGGAAGGAAGTCGCTTGGAACGGAATTAAATTTCAGGCCCCGGTTAGCTGGGAAGTTGCAAAGATAGGGACTTGTTACCTGCTGCTCGAAGAAGAGTCCCAACCGGTTCTGGAGGTCAAATGGGGCCGAGTCCGGGGAACCTTTTCCCACAAAACCCACCTGCGTCGCCTCACCGCCCTCCACGGAAAATTGCCCGGAAAGACCGTCAGAGAATGCTCGCTTCCTTCCGGCTGGCAAAAGGCACTTGAAAGCTTCGAGGTTGCCGGCTTTTCATGGCATGGAAAATCTCTGGGCGGCTTAGGGGTGATTCTCTATTGCCCCCTATGTAAAAACGCCACCCTGCTTCAGTTTTATTACAGGGACTCCGGCAAATCAAAAAATATTTACTTGTCTGTCCTGGAGTCCTTTCAGGATCACGGACAGGATGATCAGACGGTTTGGTCTATCTTTGACATCAGAGCCGTTGTTCCTGATAAACTGAAGATGATAAGATATCGCCTGGAACCCGGTCAGTTTGAGCTTGTATTTAAATCAAAGCATAAAAAAGTTACCCTCTTTAGGTGGAGTCCGGCCGCTATTCTTCTCCGCAACCGGGATCTTGTCGAGTTTTCCAAAAATATGGCATCTTCTCTGCGAGATAACCCGCAATTCGTGATCGAGGCGGACGGAAAGGCTGTGGAATGGGAAGTATCTCCATCTATTTCCGGATGGCTGCGTCTATTTAATCGCATGCAGGGCAAGCATCCCTTTAAGAGGCTTCGAGTATGGCACCTGGAAGAAAAAAACCGCATCCTGGGGGTTAAAGCAGAAGGTAAAGAGCCGCTGGATGCCCCTTTTTTTGACAGGATCTGCGACACTTATGAGATTCTTTAAAAAAAAGAGCAAGGGCCGGGAATTAACACGGGCAGAAGCCCTTAAATCCGTGCCGATAAAAAGTGCCCAAGTGGATGAAGCACGCCTGGATAATGGGGAAGTACTTTTGACCTATCCGGTTAAAATAAAGCCGTGGTTCGCCAGACTTGTCCGGACTCCGGGAGGACCGTCTGAAAGAATTCTGACGAAGAAACTTCAGTTAGATCCTCTGGGGACTGCGGTTTGGGACCGAATAGACGGCAGGCGTTCGGTACAGCGTGTGATCCAGGGGTTTGCCGGTGAACACAATCTGCACCGCAAGGAAGCTGAAGTTGCTGTGACTCAGTTTTTGAGGGATCTGGGGAAACGCGACCTTATCGGCCTCAAATAATGGTTAAAACTTTTTTAAAGCATCATCCATTCCCGCAGCAATGGGAAGAAACGAATCAAATCCTGCGATCTCAAAGACCTCCTTCACATAATCCTGCATGGCACAAAGTATCATCATACCTTCAGCGCGTTTAAGAGCCTTGGTTGCCTTCAGGATTACGCGTAAACCTGCGCTCGATATATAATCAAGATCCTCACAATCCACAATCATATTTATCGCTCCGTTTTCGATGGCTTCAAAGATCTTTCCTTCTAACTCCGGTGCAGTATTAGAATCAAGGCGACCGTTGAGCTTGAAAATGTAAATCCCGTTCTGTTCTTTTTCTACAATTTCCATTTATTATCCTCCATAAGGGAAGGCTCACATTAACATGGTTAGGTCTCTGATATAACCTTTTTAAGGGTCAAAATGTTTTTGTTTCCACGCCTTTCATAAACAACATCTTTGGTAAAATGCTTTGCAAGGTGAACACCGAGACCGCCGACACAGCGCTCCTCGAGAGGACTGTCAAGATCAGGGCTTTCGACCTCCTCCAGAGGATTAAAAGGAGTCCCGTCATCCTCGATACGCATGATAAGGGTTCCATGCTCAAATGAAATCGTTATCTCGATCCAATGTTCGGTATCGTCCGTATATCCGTGAGATATGATATTGGTGAAGAGTTCCTCGGAGACAAGATCGATTTCACATTTACATCTTTTGGACAGCCCAAGCTGAACACAGAAATTCTCCAGGTTTTGGAGCAGCGTGTCCAATTCGGACAAATTATTTTTGAGCTTGAATGATATTTTGTCTTCCGCCATGGCGGGTTGCGACCTTTTCACTTTTCGAATTCATTAAAGTTGAGCTTCAACATCATACCAGACTGACACCGATTTTGTACAGGCAAGTTTCGCAACATTTATCGGGGTCAGATAAAAAGTGTTTTTCCCAGATCCATAAGCTTTCAATCAGGGATTTTAAAACTTTGGGCATTTGCTCAGGAAACTGTTCCATGACCTTGGTAAATTTGTCGCGGGTCAAAATAATACAGGTCGTGTCCGTTAAAGCTTTGAGGGAGAACAGTCGATGCAAGGGTCCCATAAGGGCCAGGCCTCCCAGAAAATCTCCTTTTTCAAAATTGCGAATATCCATTTCGCCGGAATCATGGCGGTGTACGAGCTTTGCTTTGCCGGAAACAAAATAAAACGCCCGGCCGTCGTCATCGTCCTGAGAGAAAAGATAATCATCCTGTTTAAACGTTTCTCGGGTACATAAATATGCCAAGACCTTAAGCGCTTCGAGGGAAAGTCCTGAAAAAAAGCGGGTTTCCCGCAAGATCCTGAGATTATCGTCGAACTCACAAGATTGACACGCTTCATTTTTTTCCGTGTACGAGTTCATGTAACATTCCTTTCCTGTCAATTAGTTCGTCGTAGGTTCCCATTTCCGCGATTTGTCCGGCTTTCATTACCGCAATCTTGTCAAAGTTTTTTATAATATCAAGGCGGTGAACGACAGCAATCAATGTGTTTCTGCCCTTCCAACGCAAGTCCAGCAGATTTTGTATGCGTGCCTGGGACTTGTTATCGAGCGCTGAAGTTGCTTCATCCATAATCATTATCTTAGGTGATTTGAGAAAAGCCCGTGCTATAGCCAGTTTCTGACGCTGCCCTCCGGAAAGTTTGCCCCCCCTGGTACCGACCTGAAAGTGCATGCCGATTTCAACAATTGTCTCCAGCAGATCCTCTGCAATAAGAAGCTGAATAATACTCTGATTAATCTTTTCCTGGATCTGGGGGTTAGTGGTTTTTGTTTTTCCGAAAAAGATATTGTTCAAGATGGTTTCAGAAAATATGTAATGCGATATATCATAAAAAGAAACGGCGTCCGGATAGTCAATGGAAATATTCTCTTTGAACAGAGCGCGTCCTTCTAAGATAAGCTGTTCAAGCATCGGTGGCAGGCCGACCATCTTATGTTTGCCCGGTGTGAAACGCAGGGCCTGTTTCAAAAGCTTTTTGCGGTCATCGTCTGAAAGTTGATGCAGTTTGTTTTTTTTCAGGCGTTCCACCAGTTCCTTATACGCATTCAATTCATCAGGGGCAATGGGGCTCTGTTCGAAAAATATTTCATCAGGCGGAAGATTCCCCAAAATATCAACCGTTTGTTTGGACAATTCGGCCCCTAATCCTAAAAGCGGTCTCGTAAGATCAGCCTCTTTTAAGAAATCTAAAAAATACTTATTTTCAGGGAGATTATGGTCGGCGAACGACTCGAGGTTGGGGGCACCGAAAGTCAGATTCTCAACAACACTGGAGTGGTAAAGGTATTTGTCTTCGTTAAAAAATTCCACATAATCCGCCAGCTCTGCTCCGAAATCGCGCTGAAAATTGTCACGCATACGAATAATCATGGCGATGAGGTCTCCGTGTTGGTCGTGCATGAGAACCGTATTCAGGCCGAATCGCAGAACATCCACAAAGATACCGGCCTGCTGGAGAACCTCGATCATATCGTCAAGCGTCGGCAGGGCGTCTTTTTCGTCGGTCCCGGCCCCGTTAATTTTAGCCAGACAGGAATAGAGTAGATTGTCTTTTAGGGTACCATCGAAAATGAAAGGCGATTGAGAAACAAAGCCCAGATTGTAAACCAGGTCCTTTTTGGAAAGCTCGGAGACTTCCTTTGAGCCCAGGAGAAGGTTTCCTTCGGTATAATTATAGAGCTGGCCGATGCACAGGGCCAGGGTGCTTTTGCCGCTGCCGGAAAAGCCAACCAGCGCCAAATGTTCCCCGGGATTTAATGAGAGGTTGATATCATCTAATAATTTGATACCGTCATCTGTAACGTACGAAACGTGTTTAATCTCAAGACTGCCGTCTAACTCATAAGGCTCACGTCCCACGGGCTCAAGGGCGTACTCGGATATAGTATCGAAATATTGCATGGTACGTTTGTAGCTTACGGAGCCGTCTTGATAAACCTGATAAAATTCTATCAATTCTTTCCAGGGATTATACAGCTTTTCCTGAGCAGATAAAAACGCAACCAGTGCGCCCAGTTCCAGGCGGCCTTTTATGGCCAGATAACCGCCCAGAATAAATACTAAAAATGGCCCCAGGCTGGTAAAGAAATTGTTGGCTGTTTTGATGCCGAATCTGTAGAGTTGCCATACCAGCCTGATTTTATATAATTTATCTACTAAACCGTTGAATCTGCGAGTCTCGATGCCGTAGGCACCGTTGCCCTGAATTTCATGGATGCCGGTGATCGATTCTGCGATCCGGCTTGACAGTTCGCGTGAAGTGTCCACCCTTTTTCTGTTAAGCCTGTTTACACGCTTCTGGAGCAGGGGTACCAAAAAAAGGACCAGCGGATAGATGGAGAGTGAAACAGCGGCTAAAAATGAGTTCAGCCAGAAAAGATAAGCGGCAAAAGCAAGCAGTGTCAAAACGTTGGTTAAGGGAACTGCAACGGCCATGCCCACAAAATTTCCGGGTATAGCCAGTTCGGAGACAAGCGCATTGACAACCGTTCCCGGTTGAGTCCTTCGGAAAAAGGTTAAGGGAAGTGTCAGAATATGGTGGTACAATTCTTTTCGCATTCCGGCCGTAGCCCTCTGACTGATGAGGGTCTGGATAATGTTGATGAGGTATTTGAGTCCGCTGGCAGCAACTACGGCGGCCAGATACACACCGCAATACAACAGCAGCAGGTCGATTTTTCTTAATTTAATCGCCTCATTGACTATTCTTTTCTGCATTTCCAGCGGAAGAACCCGGGCAAAAACCGTAAATATGATAATAAAGACCAGCAGTATCTGGAGTTTAATATTATCCGCAAATACCCATGAAAATAGCGACCGTTTAACAATCGGTGTGTTTGCTTTATCCATAATATTACTCCTTGAGACCTTTGATGCTTTCTATGATAACGGTGTGATATGGAATGACATTGATTGAAAAAAATGTTAGGCGTTATGCAAAATGCGACCAACATTAAAAATACTCTTAGCAACTAATATTATTTATATTTATACTTTTTTCAATCATAATTTTCGTTATGTTATGCTCAGTAAATGATTAAAAGGGATCACCGCGTTGACACATAACTGCGCTGTGGCTATATATAAAGAAACCTTAACATTTTAATTTTATGCTAAATGACCTCCATACCCTAACCTCCGACATCGAGACCGGTACCCTTTCAGAAGCTGAGGTTTACCGGAGGGAAAGCCGCCGGCTGATTCCTAAGGACGGGCGGGTTGTGCCGGGTGAGCT
>NZ_JAZFTO010000181.1:0-2011 GCF_036446775.1 Candidatus Desulfatibia sp. | reverse complement strand
TTGCTTGACGTGCAAAATGGCCATTCTCAAACTGTCGGCCTTGCTATGATTGACATACTGGCGATAAAACTGCTTGATTAAAACGGCCGTCGCTATATCGCTTACCCGCCACAGGCTCGACACAATCGTATGAGTGCCGGCGTAGAAAAAAGCCCGGTTCAGTCCGATCACATCATCCCCGCTGGTCACCTTGCCCAGCCCGGTCTGGCAGGCGCTCAAAACCACCACGTCGGCCTTAATTTTAAGGCCGAAAATCTCAGCCGCTTCCAGGTTGCCGTCGGCCTCCGGGCTCTTTGCTAATTTTATGGATGAAAAAAGCGGATTCACAGGATTAAATTCACCGTGTGAAGCCATATGAATGATGCCGAATTTTTCAATGTTGTTAACCACCCAGCTTTCAGTGGCTCTCTCCTTGGTCAAAGAAGTTATTTGCGGGAAATTCCATTTAATTGATGCCACCTCATGTTCCGCAAAGGGAAGCTCAAAGGCCGGGTCTCCCAAATCAGGATTGCCAATCGCAAGAACGCTAAGCTTCTTTTCATGGATTCTTTTGCCCATGGTATAACCCAATACACTGGCGCTGGGCAGATAAAACAATGAATATTGGTCAATAAGATAACTGCTTTCATCTGACAGCGTAGCAAATGAAAGGTAATGCAAAGATCCGTGGGGAATGATTCCCAGGATCTTGACGCCATTAAGATCACTTGTCACCGGCGCCAGAAGCCAGTCAAATAATTGGCGAGACTGCTTCTCTAATGGTTCTATATTTTGGATCATTCTACGGAATTCAAGAATGGTCTGACCCAGGGTGTCCCTTCCAAGCGGAGTTCTTGTGAGCTTAATCCCCTGAGGTCTGATTACCCAGCAAAAAATTTCATCAGGCAGAACATAGTAAGCCAGCAGGGCTACATCTTTTTCAAGTGTGTCAATAAGTTTATCGGCCTTAAGCGGTTCAACGCTTACCATTGAACTCAGCTGCGGATTTGCCGCCTGAATATCCAGCATTAAGTCATTGTAATCGCTGTTTAGCTGCTTAAGGGCCTCCTTATACATATCACGGTCGGCTGCTTCCGTGGATTGTGCCAGCAGGGCTTCATGCTCCTGGATTTTTGACTTTATCAATATCTGGCGGTCGTAGAGCTGCTGGGCAATTGTTGTTCCCAGAGAAAGCCGCTGGTTGCCTAAAAGATCTATAAAGTTTCTGGCCCGGGACCGTTCGGCCATCTCAAATGATTCTTTTATCTTTCCCATATCGGCCAGCAGGCGCACCAGGGTTTCGTATACGGCAAGCTTATTATCAATAAAACTTTCCTTTAGCTGGTCAATTTTAATATCAGCACGTACTTTCTCAATAATCTTTACAGCCTCAAACAATAATGCTGCCGCCGCTTGTCTTTGCTTCTCAGCCAGTCGCAATTTAGCCAGGCCGTATAACGATCTCCACTCGGTCTCACGCAGCGCCATTGACCTTGAAAGGGTTAAGGCGTCGTTATAAACTTTTTCAGCCTTATTAGTATGTTTAGAAGCAAAAAGGGCACCCCCTAAACCTAATAGAGCTTTAGCCTCATTAATACGGTTGCCGATAGACTTAGCTTCAGCCGCAGCTTTTTCAAACAGCGGCACAGACTTGTCAGGTTGCCCCATTTTTAAATATGTGAGTGCTATGTTGCGCAGATCGTAGGCAACGGCCCAGCGGGATTTGAGCCTGGTATCTATCTGAAGGGCCTTATCGAGTGCCTCCAGTGCCTCGGTGTATCGCCCCATTTCTCGATACACAAGCCCGGTGTTATGGAGTATGTTGGCTATCTCATCATCCGGAACCATAAGATTGCGGCCGTAAGACAGGGCTTTTTCAAGCTCCTCCAAAGCTTTGCGGTTGTTGCCCAAGGTCCACCATATCAAACCCGAAGTGTTCAGTGACAAGGTTTGCATCAGGGGCCAGCCGTGCTGCCGCGCAAGCTTGTAGACTTCTCTCTGCAGTTTAAAAGCCTCTTCATAACCGGCCTGA
>NZ_JAZFTO010000180.1:0-4449 GCF_036446775.1 Candidatus Desulfatibia sp. | reverse complement strand
CTTGACAAATACCATGCCAGATAATAGAGACAGGGCATGAATTTCAAACAGAAAGCGGTCATGTTCCTGGCGACCGGCGGTTTTATCGGTAACACCTCTTTTGCTCCCGGTACATTTGGTTCCATCTTGGGGCTTCCGCTTTGCTTTCTTCTATCTAAAATCGATCTGCCGGTTGCTGTCCTGCTGACCGGAATATTTATTTTCTTTGCCGTTCTGGTATCCCAAGAGGCTGAGAAAATTTTAGGGGAAAAAGATCCCGGCGCTATTGTTGTTGATGAAATCGCAGGCATTGTGGTAACGTTAATAGGTTTGCCTTTTAATCTGTTTTTCGCGTCAACAGGTTTTATCGTTTTCAGAATTCTGGATATCTTTAAGCCTTATCCGATTCGCCTGCCGGAAAAACATTTTTCAGGAGGTGCCGGCATTGTCCTGGACGATGTAGCGGCCGGCATTTTAAGCAATCTTGTACTAAGAGTTATTTTATTTATAACCCAACCCGGATAAACCGGCCTCCGGCTCGTAGAGCCTACGCCTCGGAGAGAAAGAATAGCCACAAAGGCACCAAGACACAAAGAATAACTGTTTATTATAATTTAACTTTGTGTCTTGGTGTCTTGGTGGCGAAAATATTTTGTTAGATAAATCCTTCGCAAATATGATGAATATTCAGTTTGTTAGGCCATTAAACACTAAATACAAAACACTCTCGCAAAAAGGTGCTGTAGAAAATTGAGCTCAAAAAATATATCAAAAAACGAAAAGCAAACTCCCAAAAAAAGCGCTTGGCGCGAAAACATTGAAGCCATCCTGCTGGCGATCGTACTGGCCATGTTTATTCGTACCTTTATCGTACAGGCCTTTAAAATTCCCTCGGGTTCCATGAAAGAGACACTTCTGATCGGTGATCACATCCTGGTGAATAAGTTTCTTTACGGGGTCAAACTGCCGTTTGCGTCAGCGACAATCATTCCATACAAAGAACCTCAACGGGGAGATATCGTTGTATTTAAGTTCCCGGAGGATCCCGACAAGGACTTTATTAAACGTGTTGTCGGCGTTGCCGGAGACGTGGTTGAATCCCGCGATAAAAGGATCTTTTTAAATCACAAACCTCTGAATCACGATTTTGGGATACATAAAGATTCCCGCATGATTCCGGGAAATATCCAGCCCAGAGACAATTTCGGGCCGCTGGTGGTGCCCGAAAATTCGCTCTTTGTGATGGGAGACAATCGCGACCACAGCTATGACAGCAGATTCTGGGGGTTCGTGAATTTAAAAGCTGTAAGGGGAAAAGCGTTTTTGATCTATTGGTCCTGGGACAAAGGCAATTTCGGGGTCAGGTGGAAAAGAATCGGACAAATGCTTAAGTAAAGCAGGTGCATCATGCAGTTTGCAAGCAAAAACATCCTGGACATGGAGTCGCTTTTATGTCTGGTGGCAGGAGGTTTACGCGATGCTGATGCTGATTAAGGGTGGCAGGGTCATCGATCCCGGAAACATCGATGGCATTATGGATATTCTTATTGATAATGGAAAGATCGTTGAAATTAAGCCACAGATAGCCGCAGAAGGTTCGTCCGGGCTCCAAACAGGTGCGTCAGAGACGGAGCGGGGAAAAGTATCCGTAGACCGCATTATCGACGCCGGCGGAAAAATCGTAACCCCCGGACTTATAGATATGCATGTTCATCTGCGGGAGCCTGGATATGAATATAAAGAGACCATTGCTACAGGCTGCAAGTCCGCGGCTTGCGGCGGCTTCACAGCCGTATGCTGCATGCCTAATACAAATCCTGTCAATGACAACCGGCACGTGACGGAATATATCTTAAAAAGAGCCCTGGAGGTGGATACTGTACGAGTTTATCCTGTTGCCGCTATCAGCAGAGGGCTGCAAGGAAAAGAGCTGTGTGAATATGGAGACTTAAAAGAAGCCGGTGCCGTTGCACTTTCTGATGACGGCAATCCTGTGATGGACAGTCAGCTAATGCGCAGAGCCCTGGAATATGCCAAAGGGTTCGGTTTGCCGGTCATTTCCCACTGTGAAGATCGTGATCTGGCAGGGGGCGGGGTAATGAACGAAGGCGAGATTGCCACCCGGATGGGCCTTGCGGGAATACCCAATGCCGCTGAAAGTGTAATGGTTATACGGGATATCGCTCTTTGTGAATTAACCCAAAGCCCGCTGCACATCGCCCATGTCAGTACCGCAGAATCCGTTCGGGCCATCAGAGATGCCAAAAATAGAGGGGTATTGGTTACAGCCGAAACCGCACCCCATTATTTCACCCTTACAGATGAGGCGGTTGAGGACTATAATACCAATGCCAAAATGAATCCGCCCTTGCGGTCCCGCCGCGACAGGGAGGCTGTTCGCCAGGGACTTGCCGACGGAACCATCGATGTGATTGCCACCGATCATGCCCCCCATGCTCCCATTGAAAAAGAAATTGAATTCGACCTGGCCGCCAATGGAATAATCGGGCTTGAGACCTCGCTGCCACTGAGTTTGAAACTGGTTGACGACGGTGTGCTTGCATTGACGGACCTTATTGCAAAAATGTCGAACAATCCGGCCCGCATCCTCGGACTTGAAAGCGGCCTTCAAGTTGGATATTCAGCCGATATTACCATCATCGATCCTGAGAGATCTTATCGGATCGAGGCCGACAGCTTTCAATCTCTGGGCCGCAACACCCCCTTTGAGGGCTGGGATGTGAAGGGCAGGGCGGTCTTGACTATGGTGGGAGGGAAGGTTGTGTTTCACGATGAACACTTCGTTTAAGGATAGCCACTCTTGAGGTTTAAGGATGGATGGCGGAGGTTGGAGGTTAGAGGCAAAGCCTTCGGCTGTTAGAGGTTGGCGCTTCGCGGTTAGAGGATAGAGGCAAAAGAGTTTTTTGTTTAAACTAAAGCGAAGCGCTCCTCAAACCTTAGACCTAATTCGTTTTGCCGGTTGGAGGCAAAATATGAGCGACTATGTGTTTCCATTTGAAAAGCTTCAGGTATGGCAACTATCGGTTGATCTTGCGGAATTCGTTCTTGATCTGCTTGATAATTTCCCAAAGAACAGGCATCTTCGGTTGGTTGGTCAAATGGAAGCTGCTGTCACATCGCCAGCACAAAATACTGCTGAGGGAAAAGGTCGGCAATATAAAAAAGAATTTATACAATTTCTTCATATTGCTCAAGGTTCCTTGTATGAAGTTGTAACGCTCAACGAAATTTTTCGAAGAAAAAAACTTTTTTCGGATGAAGAGTCAACCGAAATCAGAAAACGATGCGAACAAATCGATCGAAAACTAAATGGATTGATCAATTCACTCAGAGGAAATAAACGAAAATATTCTGCCGGCAAGTTGAAAGAACGAGGCGATTAAAGTTTGAGGTTTAAGGCCGTTGATTTTTTGCCTCCAACCTCCAACCTCCAACCTCCAACAATAATATGCCTATGCCTAACAACACTCCACACATACTGGTTGTAGACGATGAGCTGAGTATGCGAGAGTTGCTCGAAATTATGCTCAGCGGTGAAAATTATAAGGTTGCTTGCGCCGAAACCGGCCGCCAGGCGATATCTATGATAAAAAAAACAGATTTTGATCTTTTGCTGTGCGATATCAGGCTTGGTGATATTACCGGCCTTGACGTGCTGAGGGCTTCAAAAAAGCGTAATCAAAATACCGTAGTCATCATGATATCCGCCTATGCGACCACCGAGACCGCGGTGGAAGCCATGAATGAAGGTGCTTATGACTATGTTCCCAAGCCCTTTGACAATGAAGAGCTTAAACAGACCATTGCAAAAGCGCTGCAATTGAGAACCCTGGAGCATGAAAAAGAGATCCTTGATGATGAGCTCAAGCAAACACTTCATTTTGATACGATAGTGGGTAACAGCCCCGCCATGCTGAAGGTCTACAATATGATCAGCCAGGTTGCCGAAACCCGGACAAACATCCTGATCACCGGCGAAAGCGGAACCGGCAAGGAGTTGATCGCGCGTGCCATCCATGATCAGAGTGATCGGCATAACAAGCCCTTTGTTGTTATAAACTGCGGCAGCATTCCCGAGACATTGATGGAAAGCGAACTTTTCGGTCACAAGAAAGGTGCTTTTACCGGTGCTGCCCAAGACAAAAAGGGGCTTTTTGAAATTGCCGACAAAGGTACGGTTTTTCTTGATGAAATCGGGGAGATCAACCCCCCCATACAGGTCAAGCTGCTCAGGGCGGTCCAGGAGAAGGTTTTCAAGGCCGTGGGCGGCAACGAAGATATTGCCGTTGATATCCGTCTTATTTCTGCCACCAACAAGGAATTGGATCAAGAAGTGATTGCCGGACGTTTCCGGGAAGATCTGTTTTACCGATTGAACGTGATTGAAATCAAGCTGCCGGCACTGCGGGAAAGAAAAAGCGACCTGCGGCTTTTAGCCCAGCATTTTCT
>NZ_JAZFTO010000179.1:0-2053 GCF_036446775.1 Candidatus Desulfatibia sp. | reverse complement strand
AAAAGTATGTTCGAGGTGTCCACCTCCACGAAATCGTGCTTGTTCCAGTGCTGGGTAATGTCTTGCGGCACGAAAAGCTTTTGGCCCTCCACAAGCCTTAAGAGCGACTGCTGAACGCCCTCGCCGCCGATGTCGCGCTGTCCCGCGCCGGTGCGCGCCGTTCCCATCTTGCGGCCTATCTTGTCTATCTCGTCGATGAAGATGACGCCCTTTTCAGTAAGGGCGACGTCGCCATGCGTCCGGTGCAAAAGCTCGCCGACCATCACTTCAATGTCCTTGCCGTAGTACCCGGCTTCGGTGTACTCGGTGGCGTCGGCGACGGTGAGCGGGAGTTCGAGTATTTCGGCAAGGGTCCTTGCGATGTGCGTCTTGCCGCATCCCGTTGGCCCGATTAAGAGGACGTTTGATTTTTTCACGATTTTATTTTTGCGCAGCGCCGGGCTTGTGATGCGCTTTACGTGGCTGTACGCGGCTATTGCCACCGTGCGCTTGGCGCGCTCCTGGCCGATTACGTACCGGCTGAGTTTTTTATAAATATCCTCCGGCGTGAATTCGGCGGGACCTGGTTTTTTCCGCTCCATATCAGATTCCATTATCGCCTTTTAAAGCCCCTAATATCAAGGTGTGATAAACTTGGCAAACCGGCATCCCGGTTCTCTTGAAATAACGGGAAGCGGTTTGATGTGATATCGTGGAAAATGGAGGTGCGTAATGAGTGAGATATTTATAAAGTTGCAAATTGAAGCCCTTGACGAAGGCGGGTACGTGGCGACCAGCAATGACCTGCCGGGGCTTGTCGCACAGGGCAGGACATTGGCCGAAACGATAGAAGTGGCCCATGATGTTGCAAGAAAACTTATAGAGTCTTACGAAAAACACGGCGATCCCATGCCGCCGGGCATCAGGAAACTTGATAAGGAGATTGAGATTGATATTGCGGTCGGAATCGGGTGATAGTATCGCTTGCGGGCTTCAAGTACAAAGAAGTCATTCGCAAGCTAAAAAAGGCCGGATTTCAGTTTGACCGCAATGCCTAAGGGTAGCCATGAGATCTGGTGGAACCCCGTTACGCGCCTGAGAACAGCCGTTCTCAATCATCCGGGTGATATTCCCAAGGGGACAATCCGGGCCATATTAAAACAGGCAAAAATTAGCCCGGAAGAATTCTTGAAACTTTAAGGGGGTCTGGCTCCATCGCTTTCATTATCGCCTTTTGAAGCCTCTAATATCAAGCCGCGGCTTTATAACAGTTGAATAAACTGCTCGGAACTTAAGCCCGCACGGCGGAGGATTGATCTAAGGGTTCCCTTGGCGATCTCTTTGTGGTTCGGCACAGTAAGTCTTCTATACGGGGGATTTTCATTCCTTAATATAAGATGGCTTCCCGTTTGATGGTCGACGAGATACCCGGCTTTTTCCAAAGCTCTGCAGGTTTCCTTGCCGGAGACGACCGGTAGCTTGCTCAAACTGTAACTTCGATAACCTCTTCTTCTATCGAAGGGGATATCTTTCCTCTGCGCCCCAGATTACTAAAGAGAACTGTTTTGTATTATTTCTCCTTTGGATTAAACTAATTTGATGAATCAAAAGTTCGTTTACACTATAGGGCATTCAGACCATGCGATTGAGAAATTCATAAGCTTGCTCAAACAGCATGGGATAACAGCTGTTGCCGATGTGCGCTCTGCTCCTTACAGCCGATATCATTCCCAATTCATTAAAGACGCTCTCGCTGATTCACTTAAGAAAGAGGAGATCGCCTACGTATTCCTTGGCAAGGAATTAGGGGCCAAGCCTGATGATCCATCATGCTACAAAAACGGCAAGGTAGATTATAGCCGTATTACTGAAAGGGAAGAATTTAAAAGCGGACTGGAACGCGTTCTAGCTGGAGTCATAAAATACCGCATTGCACTAATGTGCGCTGAGAAAGAACCTCTTGATTGCCATCGAACAATCCTAATATCCCACAATCTGAAGCTTATGGGGGTAAGCATTAAACATATTCTTTCTGATGGTACTATTGAGAACCATGAAGATGTTGAGTCCAGAC
>NZ_JAZFTO010000178.1:0-4034 GCF_036446775.1 Candidatus Desulfatibia sp. | reverse complement strand
GAAGTAACTTCCAAGTCCCTCATGAAAGACTACATGGCTTCGACTTCGGCTGGAGACGCCGTAAGCGACGAACAGCATGTCGAGCAGGGAATAAAGACCGTCGTAAACCAAACGTTAAGCGGTGTGTCTGTTGTGGATAGGTGCTCCGACAAGGAAAATAAGACTTACTATTCTCTTGTGAGCATGGACTTCAACCGCTTCAAAGACGCCCTTGAAAAGAGCAAGGAACTCAGCGAAAGAGTTAAAGCGCACGTAAAAAAGAACGCGGACAAGGTTTTTGACGATCTTAAGAAAGAAACCGGCAACTGAATATCGGCTGTAATGAAGACGATTGTTTTAGCTGTTTGCGCTTTTATTGCGGTTGCAACTTTTAAAATAACCCCTGTTTTTGCCCTTGAGCCGCTGGAAATCTACCGCGAAAAGTCTCCTTCCGTCGTACTTATATACGCCAAGGTGTCGCAGCGGATGTCGAAGGGCGGCTCCGGCTTTTTTATCGGACCCGACGGCCTTATTTTGACAAACGCACATGTTGTTACCGACAAGAACAACCGGCCCCTCACGAAAATCAGCGTCTATCTGAAGCCGGACAGGGTAACGGGCGATTTAAAACACGACCTCACACGGCGATATACCGCGCACATAGTCAAATACATCCGCTCGATAGACATTGCGGTGTTGAAAATCGATGGCTATTCGGGTTCCGAACGTCCCCTGCGTCTTACCGATTCGGAAAAGACTGAAATAGGCCAGCGCGTTGTGGCAATCGGCCATCCGGAACAGGGCGGGCTTTGGACGCTTACCACCGGAACGATTAGCTCGCGGAAAATGAACATCGGCGGGGTTTCCGGAAAGCACATGTTCCAGACGGAGGCCAGCATCAATCACGGAAACTCCGGCGGCCCGCTTATCGACAGCGACGGCTTTGTAGTAGGCATGAACACTAGCACATCGAGAATTTCGAGCGACGGCACGGCGATAGTGGGTGTAAACTTCGCATTGCAAGCGAATGTGTTATCGAACTGGCTGAACCGGGAAGGTTTTGGAATAGATACCGCACGCGCTCCAAAGGCGAAACCGCGCAAAAAGGAAGCTGCCAAAAAAGAACCGGAAAAGTCCGCGCCAAAGCCCCCGCCAAAAGTTAAAGAAATAAAACCTGTAAAAACCGCCGAAACGAAAACAGAAGCAAAGCCGGAAAAAGAGGGGAAGATAATTACTCCCGAAAAGCCCTACGACTGGCAAAGCCTTGAAGCAACCGTCGCGGAGATGGAAGATATGATGGAAGACATGAAAGGTAAGATACGCGGCAAATTCTAGCGGCCACGTAAAGACCGCGAATAGCTTTTGGCATTTTATTTAAACGGTTTCCACTTCAGTAAGTTTTTTCTTTTACCGGCCCGTCCGCCTTCGCTAAAGCTTGCGCCTGCGGCTGGAGCCTTCGGTCCGCCGCGCCGAAGCGCTTTGTCCGCGCAGACGGGCGGCAGACCACGGCGCGACAGGCCAAGCAGTAGTTAACGAATCCGAATGGATTCGTATAACGAAGGCTGGTGGAGCAGAGGGGGATCGGCCACTCTCGCGTCGGCGTCCATGCCGCCGCTCCCTCGGCCCCGATGCGCTCACTAAGCGAACATCGTGTTCGCTTGCGCTCCCTGATCGGTCGCGCCGTTCGCTTACCTTCGATCCCCGTCATTGAACTCACCAAAAAATAAAAAATGTCCCCGATGGGGATTTTTTATTTTTTGGTGGAGCAGAGGGGGATCGAACCCCTGATATTACACACTAACATCTAATTAAATCAATCGCATAACCCTGAAAATAGGCCTAAAAAACCGTGTGTGAACCGTGTGTGGAATGGACAAAAAGGTTTTTTGGCTATCAACCTTCGTCACCTTTCGTCTCTTTCTCGGTTGTACTGGTTTCAACCTCAGGTTCTTCCATTTCCTTTAGAATATTATAATAACTCCGCGCTCTTTTCACGTAGATGACAGGCTCAAGACCCCGAGCGTATCCGTGCGGCAGTTTCCTGTAGTATTTCTTTTTGGATAGAAGGGGCAAAACGCTCTTAACGTCCGCCCACGAGTTTGGATTTTTCTCCTTCCAAACGGCAAGAGCTCGGGCATCCCTCAAATGAGAGTAGCCGACGTTGTAAGAAGCCATGGCCATCCATGTCCGGTCCGGCTCTTCTATATAAGCCGGGATGCGGTCCAAAACCTTTTTCAAGTACTTGGCGCCTCCGTCAATACTTTGTTTTGGATCCATGCGGTCATTAACTCCCATGGCCTTTGCGGTTGACTGGGTTAACATCATCATTCCCCTTACGCCCGTGGGGCTCTTTGCTTTTGGGTCCCAGTGGCTCTCCTGGTAGGAAACCGCCGCAAGGAATTTCCAGGCGAAACCGTATTTACGCGCTGCCTCTTTGAACAAATCCGCGTAATCTGGAAGCCGCTCGTCTATTCTTCTATAAAAGACCTTTATGTCGTAATAATCGAACTTGGAAATATGACCATAGTATCGTTCGATGATGGAATTAAGGGCCCCGGACTTTTCAATCTTCTCATGCCAGTTGGCCATTTGCTTTTGGAGGGGCCCCATCTTTTCAGGCAACATCCAGGCAAGCTCATCTTCCTCTTCGAACTCGAAGGCCCGTACGAGTTCCGGAAAATACCTCCGGTGGATTTTAAAAATGTTAGAATCCGACAGTGTGCAATCCACGTTGCCCTCTTCCACCTCTTTAAGGATTTCCTCCGTGGATAAATTGGATGTCGTTTCCCACTCCAGCCCACGATATTTATTTGCATACTTTGTCAGTCGTTCCTCGTAACTGCTGTTTCCTATTATAAGTATCGAATGGTCTTGAAGGCTCTCTATATCTTTCACGCTAGCATCTTTATTGCAAACCACCTGTTGTTTTATACTTTGATAGACTGGGCCAAAAATGAATTTCTCTTTTCTTTTCTTAGTTTTACTAAGCCCCGCCGCAGCAAAATGGCCCTCATTACTCTCCAGCGCATCGAGGATACTTTTTACACTATCCAAGACTTTGAATTTTGCCTCAACTCCCAGATATTTGGCAAAACTCTCGGCAAGATCGTGTTCAAAACCTTCAGACTCACCCCTTTTATTCTCGTAATGCGTGGTGGCGGCATTACGTGTGAGGATAACGATCTCCCCCTTTTTTTTAATATCCTTAAGCGTAACCGGTTTTTCACATGAACTGACAAATGCAACGGTTAAGAGTAGCAACACGGCAAATCTATATGCAACTTTTCTAGGTATTATGGCAATATCCTCCTTCTCGCCTCCATTATAACCTAGATTTAGCAAGAGAATTAGCGAATTTCAAAGATAGGAAAGCTAAAAAAACTATCTGAAAGTCTCAAGGTAAATAGAAAATATGGTTGAATTTATTTGTAAAAAAACTCCGCTGCTCATCTAATACAGCCTGATACTATATATCCAAAAAATCATTGACCCACCGAACCTCTTACTACCTGGATTCCAATCAGGCATTTGATGCTGGTTGAGAGTAAAAACCGCGACTTCAAGCCCCAGGAAATCAGCAAAAAAAAGAAGGGTAGAAAACTACCCTCTTGTAAAACTCAACCTTTAATCATCAAGGAAAGAGTACATATTTAAATAGCCTTCAGGAAGTTCCTTATTTTTTGGCCTAAACAGAGCCTTCCAAAAACTTTCTTTTTCTGCTATTGCATAGACATAAGGTCCCAGTTTTTCGTACGCTTCCCATGGAATTTTATAGCCTCTCTTCTTTCCCATAACTTTGAGAATTCTGTCAAATATGTTTTCTTTAGGCAGCTTAATTGTCATGTCTTTACCTGAATAAAATGAGTTGGAAAAAAGAAGGGTAGAAAACTACCCTCCCTGTTACCATTATGCCAGTTCTGGAGCAGGTTCTTCTGACTTCTCCTTTCCGTTTATTTCCTTCTTTACCTCTTCTTCCTCTTCCTCACTGTCGATCCAGGCACAAAACAACACTCCACCTATCGCTCCAGCAACAAACCAAAGTACATTTTCTGAGT
>NZ_JAZFTO010000177.1:0-11198 GCF_036446775.1 Candidatus Desulfatibia sp. | reverse complement strand
AGGTATCACCGCATATTTTGACATCGGGGGCTTTCAAAAAGAAATCTTTTTGGGTGGATTGAACCCCGGCGAAGAAACCCTCATAAGGATCTATTTGCTTCACATTATACTTTTCCCTCTCGCTTTGTTCATATTGCTCGGTGTCCATTTCTGGCGGATTAGAAAAGACGGCGGACTCACCGTGCCGGAGAATTTCGAGCCCACCAAGGGCGAGATCGGCTCCCTCTCTGCTCCGAAAAAGAAGAAAGGAGTACTTAACGCCGGCAAAACCTACGGGTTGATGGCGCTTGTCCGTGACAAAACCCCTGCGGCTGACAAAGATGTGGAAAGCACGGTGATGAGCTGGCCTCATCTTCTGCGAGCTGAGGTGGCGGTCTTTATGCTCTGTTTGGCCGTGGTGGTGGCCTATTCATTTTTTGTAGATGCACCGCTTAGAGAGCCGGCCAACGCCCTGCTGCCTGAAAACCCCGCCAAGTCCCCCTGGTATTTTCTGGGGCTTCAGGAACTGGTGTCCTACTCCGCCTTCATGGGCGGTATCGGCATTCCCACCCTGGCGATAGTAGGCCTTGTTTTAATACCCTACCTGGACCGGGAGCGGCAATATGTCGGCATCTGGTTCTCAAACAGACAGGGACGGCTGGTAGCGTTGACGTCATTTATTGTTGGAGTCGTGGTGCTTATCGGTATACTTGCATTTGTTATCAACTTCGGCTGGTTCAGGAACTGGTGGCCGGATATACCGCAATTGATAATTATGCTTATCAATCCGGGCACGATCTGGGTCGGTTTTACCATGGCATGGACGATATTGGTAATTAAGCGGACCGACTCGACCAGGATGGGGGCCATCGCCTTTTTCACCATGTTTTTGCTCAGCTTTGCAATATTTACCTATGTGGGTACTGAGCTTAGAGGACCCAACTGGGATTTTTACTGGTCAAAAAGCCAATGGCCAATACATTGACGATAATACCATTAAGGCCGGGTTGTTTTTAGTCAAGCGAAACTTCACCTCAAGTTAGAATTAAGAAGCACAAAGGCAGGTTATGTACAGGAAATTTTATGTGTCAATGTCATTAATATCAGGATTGATTTTTCTCGCTTTTATGCTGCTTACCGGTTTCAGAGAGCTATCGCCTGAATGGAAGAAATATCAGAATGAGTACAAAGAATTGTTGATAAAAAATGCCAAGGATGAAGCTACGAAGAAAAAGGCCAAGTCTTTGGATGTTAAGATTCAACAAATCTATCTGAGCAGTCTGAAAAGGATTGATCGGTGTACAAGCTGTCATATCGGTGTTGAGAATCCACTGATGGCAAACGCCGAGATCGTTTACAAACAGCACAGCGGCGATTACCTGAAGGATCATCCGCTGGATAAATTTGGATGTACAATCTGCCATAATGGACAGGGTCGTGCCACTAATTTGAAAGAAGCCCACGGCGCCGGCCGCGATACCCACTGGGATTATCCGATTATGCCGTTAAAGTATGTTCAGAGTTCCTGCGCGCAATGCCATGAGTTTGAGATGTTAAAACAAAACAGAGGAGAAATTGTCGCCGCCGGTGAAAAGTTGTTCAGGGAAAAAGGATGCAAGGGCTGCCATAAACTCAATGGTATCGGCGGGATTTTGGGTAAGGCTTTAGGTGGTATAGGATCTCAGCCTATCGCCTATTTTCCGATGAAGTATGTCAAAGATGAGCAGACACCCTACTCATGGCATAAACAGCACTTTGACGACCCTCGGAATATCGTCCCTGAAAGTGAGATGAAAATTGACATTAAAGATAAGGAATCGGATCTTTTAACTACCTATACATTGACGCTGAGATCGGATGAAATTCCGCAACAATACAGACGCATATGGCAATCCCCCCGGAGCAGGGAAGCGGCCATGGACGGCGAGGCGCTATATAAGATGTACTGCATTGCCTGTCATACTTCAGGAAAATACAGTATTTATGACGATATCTTCAAGAGAACCATCCCGGCCATCATGAATCCGGCCTTCTTAAAATCGATTGATGATAAATTTTTAAAAAAGATCATAGAAGAGGGACGCTCCGAGACCCAAATGACGGCCTGGAAGGCCGATGCCGCCGGCCTTTCTGATGAGAAGATTAATAAGATTCTTCAGTATATAACAAGGGACAGACCGGCTGAGAAATCAGAGCCTTTCATATTATCGAGATTTAACCAGAATATAAAGAACGGCGAGAAACTGTATGAGGTCCGCTGCCAAATGTGTCATGGTCCCAAAGGTGAAGGCGGCGAGAAAATCCTTGGCATCAGCCTTGTGAATCCTGTGGTGCAAAAAGAAGCGGATCCTGAATTTCTGGCGATAACCGTCCGTGACGGAAGACAGGGCACCCCCATGGTGGCTTTTGGCAGCAAGGGGCTGGGGTTGGAGAATCAGGACATTGTAAATATAGTTGCCTATGTAAGAACACTATCAAGTAAAAAATAGAGGTGGAAAAGAGGGATGAAACAGGTGCAAGGTTTTATTAAAAAATATAAAGGCATTATCCCGGTATTTTTCTTAATGCTTTTATCAGCGGGCCTGATGGCAACCTTACAAAAAACAGAGAATGCCTATGGGTTAGACACCAAAATTGATTCCGGCAAAAAAATTTATGAGGAAAGGTGTCTTATATGCCATGGAGCTGAGGGTGACGGCAAGGGGCTGGTCGGTGTTATCCGTAGGTCAGAAAAGAGTGGTCGGATTATGGAGATATATCCAAGGGACTTCGTTAAAGCTGTCTTTAAGTTCCGTACAACCTCAACGGGATGTATGCCCACTGATGAAGACCTCCTAAGGACAATCGAAAATGGTATTTCGAGGTCATTCATGCCCTCCACTAAAGAGATCCTCTCTGCTGCGGAAAGAGAGGCCGTTAAAGAGTTTATAAAGACCCTCTCAGAGTGGTGGGAAGAGGAAGAACCCTGTGAGCCCATAAAGGTGAAAAAGCTTGAATGGGTTGGCAGCTTTTCGTCTGTCGAAAAAGGCAAGCAGCTGTATGAAAAGATGAAATGCTGGGAATGCCATGGCCATGAAGGCAAAGGTGACGGCCCCAAGGCAGAAGACCTCAAAGACGACCAGGGCCACAAGGTATTACCCTTTGATTTTACAACCGGCGCACTCAAGAGAGGTTCTTCACCTGAAAATGTATATATAACTTTTACCACCGGCCTTGACGGGACAGCGATGCCTTCCTATGAGGACACACTGGAAGAGGAAGATCGATGGCATCTTGTTTCCTATACGCTCAAATTAATGCAGCTCAAGGGTCGGGATGAATAACCGTATGTATTCAGGGAAACTATAGTCTATATATATCGTTGATCGGTTCCCATTCACCGCGTGCAAATTATCCCATATATTGTATGTTTTTCATGCTTCAGATGAAGACCCGCATGTGACGATTCCTTGGATCACCCCAAAATCAAACCACCAAAAATTGAAGATTCCCAAATGAAATCATTTATGATATTAGTCTGATGATGATGAGGCGGATTGATTCAGGCCGGAAGCTTGCATTTTCAGCGGATAGATATGAAATCAATATTGGATCATAACAAATTGGGAACCTTGAAATATATTTTTAAAATCCGGAGAGACCATATATTCTACAGCCTCCGAAGAAATTGGAACAATGCACAAAAGCAGGTATTTTTACGATATTGTAACTAAAGGGCAAGTTTACACGAAGGTTGTGAGAAAGGATACTAAATCTCTCGAAGATCAAGTAGTTAAGGCAGATGTGGTTGAAACCTACGTTCCGATAATTAAAAATAACAATTTTATCGGCGCTTTTGAAATCTATTATGATATAACAGCCGAAAAAGAACGCCTTGATAAATTATTGACAACAACAACAGTTGCGCTATTTATTTTAGCATTCAGTCTCATTGGTGCAGTTATTATTATTGTCTTATTCACCCTAAGGGACAGTAAATCCGATATTGAGAGTTAAAATTAAGATGGAACCTACCCATAAAAAGCGCAGGATTACTCTTCGCCAAAAGGCGATCGCCTCCATTTTTCTGGTCTATGCCATCCTGTTTTCATATTTTCTTTATTTCACCATTATGGAACAGCATCATGCTGTTGAAGAGGAGATGATAAATGCAGCGCTGACGAGGGCGAGTTCCGTATCAGCGGTGATTTCGGGATATATATTGAATGAGGATAAAGCGTTTTTGGAGAAGTTTGTGGCGCATGCCTTAGAAAACAGCGATATCGAGTATATTATGTTAACAGACCGGGAAGGGGATGTTTTGGCAAAAGGTGGTCTGCTGCGGGGCCATATGGTGCATCTGGCGCAAGGAAGTCCGGTCGTTAATGAGACAGGTGAGGCGGTGGGACTTCTCCACGCCTCCGGCCATGCCCTACATCTCAGCACGCCTATTGCCCATGATGGCAAAAAAGTGGGGGAAATTCACTTGGGGATAAATACGAGGGAGGTAAACCGACGTTTAGCAAACTCTACCTACCGGGGAATCGCCATTTTCGTTGTGACGCTTTTTTGCGGGTCCCTTTTCACATTATTCCTGGAGCGCCGCTTGAAGGGTTCATTGAAGAACCTGATTCAGACTACCAGGCGTATGGCCCGGGGGGATCTGACCCAGCGGGTTAAGATCGATATCGGGGATGAAGTGGAAGAGCTGGGCAAATCTTTTAACCGGATGGCCCAAGCCCTTGCTGAAAAGGAGCATGAACTGATCATGGCCAGGAACACCATGATTTCCATATTCAATGGAATCACGGCCGGGATTGCCTATATATCCAAAGATTACGAGATCATTCATGCCAACCACGCCTACGAGGTCCTTTTAAAAGATATGGCAGGGTCTTCTTTGGCGAATGGACTTAAATGTTTTGAACTCCTCTACCAGACGCAGGATATCTGCAAGGACTGCCCGGGCAGATTTGCAATGCAGACCGGGAAGTCCAAGGAATTGGAAAGAAAGGTTATACTGCAAAATGGCGCACAGCGTGTATTCATGATTCAGGCCTATCCTGTGCAGGATGCCGGGGAAAATCCAGCCGGATTTGTCGAGTATGTCCTTGATATAACCCAACAGCGAAAATTAGAAAAGGAGCTGAAGTCCTATACCGAGCATCTGGAAGAGATCGCCCAGGAACAAACCCGCAGGCTCAAGGAAGCACAGGTACAGATAATCCATCAGGAGAAGATGGCTGCTTTGGGCCAGATGGCGGCCGGGGTGGCCCATGAGATAGGTAACCCCCTCTCGGCCTTGTCTTCCTTTGTTCGAACTCTAAAGATCGATTTACGAAACAATTGCTCGGACGAAAAGATAAAGGCTATGAAGGAGCAGATCGACCGTATATCCAAGATAGTACGAGAGATGATGGACTTTTCAAGACCGGCATCATATCGCAAGAGGCTCACACACGGCAATCAGGTGATCCAGTCCGCAATTGGAATTTCACGTTATGACAGGAGACTCAAAGGCATTCAAGTGACAACCTGTCTGGACAGTGAGATCCCGGCATTAAAGATAGACGGTGATCAGCTGCTCCAGGTTTTTCTGAACATTATCTTTAATGCAGCCGACGCAATGAACGGCGCCGGTACCCTTACGGTTGCCAGCAAACTGGAAAATCATGCAGTCATTGTTTCGTTCGAGGATACGGGACCAGGCATCCCTGAAGAGTTGTTTTCGCGCGTGTTTGAGCCCTTCTTTACCACCAAGGAGGTGGGCGAGGGAACGGGTCTGGGGCTTTCCGTCAGCTATGGAATTATGCAGAACATGGGAGGAGCGATTCGGGCGTCCAACCGCAAAGGAGGGGGCGCGGTATTTGCTGTAGAAATCCCGTTGTCGTATTCCGGGGAGGAGCAAGAATGAAAGCCAGAGTACTCGTTGTTGACGATGAAAGAGCGATCCGCGATCTTCTCGCCGATGCCGTCAGGCATGCCGGATATGAAGTTCTCTCCGCGCCAAACGGGGAGGAGGCCCTATCCTTGATAGGAAAGGAGGATATACACATAGCCATAGTCGACATAAACATGCCGGGAATGAACGGCATTGATCTTTTGCGGAAGATACCCGATATCTCTCCGGGAACGATTGTCATCATGATTACGGCCTATGCCTCGGTTGATACCGCCGTGAATGCCCTGCGTTACGGGGCCTTCGATTATATCTTGAAGCCCCTCATTTATGAAGAAGTTATTGCCAAGATTATGAGGATCGATCAATACCTCAAGATCAAGCGAGAAAATCAAATCTTGCGGCAGGAAATGGAAAGGCATTACGACTTTCACAACATCATCGCCAAAAGCCAATCCATGCGCAATGTCTTTGATGTGGTGCGTAAGGTTTCCTCAACAGCGAGCAATATTCTGATCACGGGGGAAAGCGGCACAGGCAAGGAGTTGATCGCCCGCAGCATACATTTTAACAGTCCCATGAAGGAGGGAAAGTTTCTTACCATTAATTGCGGCACGATCCCCATTACCCTATGGGAGAGCGAACTCTTCGGCCATGAGCAGGGTGCCTTCACGGATGCAAAGAGCCGTAAGGAAGGATACTTGCAAATAGTAAAGGAAGGGACCCTGTTTTTGGACGAGATATCCGAAATACCTTTGGATGCCCAGGTCAAGCTTTTGCGGGTAATAGATAATAAGGAGTTCACCCCACTGGGTTCGGTAACGACGCAAAGGCTAAGTGCCCGCATTATTGCTGCCAGCAACAAGGACATTAAGCAGATGGTAGGGCAGGGAACGTTTCGAGAAGATCTCTACTACCGGCTGAATGTCATTCATATCCATACTCCCCCCCTGCGGGAGCGAAAGGAAGACGTACCCGCGCTGGTGCGTCATTTTATCCGCCAATTCAACCAGGAATTGGGAAAGAACGTTGCGGGCGTGGATAACATGACCATGAAGCTTCTTTTGAGTTACAACTGGGAAGGGAATGTTCGTGAGTTAAAGAATGTGATTGAGCGGGCCATGATTTTCTGTGATAAAGAACTGATCGGAAATCAGGACCTGCCGGCGGAACTCCACGAGTCGAGGAAAATATCCAAGTTGTTGGGACGTGGAGATTTAAGGCAGAGCATGAAAGAGTTTGAGAAAATTGCCATCCTCTCCGTGCTGGAGGAGGTCTCCTTTGACAAGAAAAAGGCCGCCTCTATCTTAGGGCTAAGCAAATCCTCCCTCTACCGCAAAATGGATGAATTGGGGATCGCCTATTCCACCGGCAATTCCCAGAAATAGGACGCAAAACCCCTCTGTTTTTCCCAATAATGGGAAAGTCTCCCCTCCTGAGAAGAGCGCTCCCGCCCTGCTCTCTCCATAGATTCTATTCAAAAACAGCTACTTATAAAACATCAGGCCCCGCCTGCGCCACTCCGGCACCGATATTGCTATATATTATTAGCATTATAAGCAGATAAGCAGAGAAATCTGAAGCGGCTAAGTTAACAAGCGTTTTGCTTATAAGGAAAAAGTCGTAGAGAACTCGACTCCGGACAAACCGGGAAATGTTTAAAATATAAAATACAGGAGGGATACCAAATGAAATCAATGAAACTGATCTTATCTGCTGCGATCATGTTTTTACTATTAGGGTTGCCGACCGCTCAAGCGGATGCGCCCAAAAGTTCCGGCTGCTTGACGCACGTGGACTTGTCAAAAGAAGCCGAATTCCAGGAAGGCGGATCGATGTTTTCACCGGCTATGCATATGCAGAAAACAGGGATGCCAATGCAAGGCCCCATGACTATGAGCAAAACGGTCGCGCTTGAGAAGCATGCAAACATGCAGCGCGACAAGGAAGGTTCGCACGACGAAGAAAAAGAGGGCCACGTGGACAAAACCGTCGAATCTGAGAAGCATGCAAACATGAAGCCCGGCCAAGAAGACGAGCATAAAGAAGAAAAGAAAGCTTCCCACGATATTCATAAGGGACAACACGGGGGCGTGTTTTTTATGGCGCCTAACAAAATCCATCACGTAGAGGGGATCTATTCCAAGAAGTGCGGATTCTCTTTGGTGATCTTCAACGCGCATACCAAGCCGATCAATGTGAACCGATTCCGCGCTTTTGTTAAGTATGTTCCCGAAGACGAAGACCAACTGGAAGCCATACGATTTCTTTTACCGACCAAGGACGGCAGCCTGCTTAAAGCCCCGAGTGTTGACATAGAAGGGCCGTACGAAGTAGAATTGTACTTGAAGTTTCCGGCTGGTGAAGAGCCGGCAATGTTTAATATACCTGCCAGTCACGATTTATAACCAGAAGATGTGCGTGGCAGAAAATTTAGAGGCGCTCTAACGGGCCTAGCCCGAATAGTTCAGGGAAATGGGAATCCTGTTGCTGCCGTTCGCGGGCTGGGAATACGCCCGCTTGTTGCGGTTCAAGCAAAAGGAAATTTCGATACTATCAGGTCAAAAATATTTTGGAGGCGTTATGCCTAAATATCAATACTCAGTTGAAATTCCCGATCTTGAATACTGGAAAAATCAGATTAAATGTCAGTCTGCCTGTCCGGTTCATACGGATTCGAGAGGGTATGTGCGTGCGATTGCAGAAGGTGACTTTGAAAAAGCTTATCTGATCGCTCGCGGACCCAACCCCTTGGCTTCGATGTGCGGCCGGATTTGCGGCGCTCCCTGTGAAACCGCCTGCAGCAGGGCGAATCTTGACGAATCTGTTTCCATTCGGGCTTTGAAAAGATTTGTTACCGGAAAATTCGGGGTGGAATCCGGCAAATACGATGAGAGCCCTTTGCAGGTTATTGAACGATTTCGTTCAATGACGCCGGATGAATGCGAAGATTCCGAAGATATCAAGAATTTTCTAAGACATTTCCAAATTTCATCTATCGCTGAGGACGCACCCATGGTCGGCATTATCGGCGCGGGACCCGCCGGGCTGGCGGCGGCTCACGATCTTTGCCTGATGGGTATAAAACCGGTCATTTATGAAATGGAACCCGTGCCTGCGGGCATGCTTTATCTGGGAGTTCCCGAGTACAGGCTGCCGCGCAGTCTTATTAAAGCCGAAGTTGAAGTTATCAAAGAACTGGGAACCGAAATTATCTGTAATACCCAAGTCGGTAAAGACATCACTTTAAGCGAGCTGCGTTCCCGACACCAGGCCGTGCTTATTGCCGTCGGGGCTAAAAAATCAAGGAAAATCCCCATACCCAACGTTGATGCTCCCGGAGTTATCGGCGGTGTGGATTTTTTGCGAGATGTGGCGCTTAAGCGTGAACTGGAACTGGGAGAGAAAGTCATTGTTATCGGCGGCGGCAATGTTGCTTATGATGTCGCCAGAACGCTTATCCGGCAGCAGGAGTATGATGTGTCGCGGACTGCAATCCGTCAAAAAGGAGTAAAGGAGGTGCACCTTGTTTGCCTTGAGTCCCTGGAGGAGATGCCGGCCGATACAGTAGAAATAGATGAAGGCGAGGAAGAAGGAGTCATAAGATACAATTCATGGGGGCCGCAAGAGATACTTGTCGACGACAAAGGGCAGGCCTGCGGCGTAAAGTTTAAGCACTGTTTGTCTGTTTTTGATGAAGACGGACAGTTTGCCCCCCGGTTCGATAAAAGCCAGGTTATGGATCTTTATGCCGACAAGGTATTTTTAACGATTGGGCAGGCCACGGATTTATCGTTCATCGATTCCGACGATGTGGCCTTGAATGAGCGCGGCCAATTGAAGCTTTCTCCATCTCTTTTTGAAACAGAGGCTGAGGGCGTTTTTGCGGCCGGCGATGTCGCTCACGGCCCTAAACTTATGATTGACGCCATTGCCAGCGGAAAAAAGGCGGCCAGGAGAATTTATGCCTTTCTGAAGAAAAAGGAACTTTCCGCGGACACGACAGCGCTGCACACGGCGATCAAGGATTACACGCGCGAATGGGATTACGAAAGCACCCCCCGGGAAGGGGTGCCTGCCATGCCGCCGGAAGAGCGCAAAAAGGCCATGAACCTGATTGTTGAAAAAGGCTTCACTGAAACCCAGAGTAGACGTCAAGCAAGCAGGTGCTTTGATTGCGCCGTGAATATAATTTTCCACAGTGATAAATGCATCCTTTGCGGAGGCTGCGCCGATGTGTGCCCGCAAAACTGTCTGAAACTCGTATCAATCCAAAACCTTCAGGGTCGATCTGATTTTCAGCAGCTTCTCCAAAATTATTATAAGGATATGCCCCTTTCAGAAGGGGGCGCCATCATAAAGGATGAAACCGTTTGTATTCGCTGCGGCCTGTGTGCCCAACGGTGCCCGGCCAATGCCATAACCATGGAAACATTTTCTTTTAAGGAGGTATGGGCAAATGAGTGATCAAACTCAAGGCAAAGCAGGTGTATCCAGGCGCGACTTTCTCGGTCTGGCATCTGTAGGAGCTGTTATTTTATCATCTTTGACTGCTGTTGCCGGGATGTTAAGAATACCGAAACCGAATGTTCTCTATGAAGAGTCACAAAAATTCAAGATTGGAAAACCCGATAATTTTCCGGTAGGCACGGTAAAGAAACTTGATGATAAAAAGGTTTTTATATTTGCCGACAGTGACGGAATTCATGCCATATCCAGTATATGCACGCATCTGGGGTGTATTGTTTATACTACCGAGTGGGGTTTTCAGTGTCCCTGTCACGGCTCCAAATATAATCGAACCGGCAAAGTTATTGCCGGACCCGCACCGCGAAATCTGGCCTGGTTGGATATAAGCCAGAGTATGGACGGCACGCTTGTGGTTGATGCCGCCAAAGAAGTAAAACCGGGGACTACGTTTAAAGTTTAAATTAAGGAGCGTTTATGAATGCGTCGAAGCGGTCAGGACTCAATGAACTCAAAGATAATATACTATCGCTTAAGAGTTCATTTATAAGTTCCTTTCTACTGCACGGCAAACCCATATCTGACAGGTCAAGAGTTGCTATAATCGTTAACAACTTTTTCCTCCACATCCAGGGCGCCAGAACCCACATAAATACCTTAAGACCCACATATACATTTGGTTTAGGACTTATCACGCTAAATCTGCTTTTAATTGCCGTAGTGTCGGGTATCTTACTCATGATCTATTACCATCCTTCGGTAGAGCTGGCTTACAGCAGTGTTAAAGACATAAGCTATGTTGTTTTCGGCGGAAGACTGTTGCGAAACATTCACAAATGGTCCAGCGAGGGTATGATAATTGCGGTCATATTTC
>NZ_JAZFTO010000176.1:0-6424 GCF_036446775.1 Candidatus Desulfatibia sp. | reverse complement strand
TGCTGTTAAAATCGATATATGATAGTATTTATCTAAAATTAAAATAGGTTGCCATAGTTTAATCTGCTCTTAAAACAAAATATATCGCTTGTGAATTCCATGGAAAAGGTTACGTATACTGAAATCGAAAAATTTGTGAATAAAGTTGTCCACAAATTTGATCCACACCGTGTTATCCTGTTCGGCTCGTATGCAAATAGCTTGGAATCACCAGACAGTGATGTGGACTTGCTGGTGATCATGGATTTTGACGGGCGTCCCCAACATCAGGCGTTTAATATTCGCAGAGAAATTAGAAGAAATTTTCCTTTAGACCTAATTGTTCGCAGACCTTCTGATGTAAATTACAGGCTGGCCGAGGGAGATTTCTTTCTCAAAGATATCCTGGAAAACGGCAAGGTACTATATGAGCGCACTGATCACGGAATGGATAATGGAAGGAGCTATTGAGTTAATTAGCTCCAATTTTCGACAATGATGGATTAATAGTCAATCCCCGCCTGCCGGATGGCGGGCAGGTTCAATCGAAAATAGTCAATTCTTACCAGGCTGTATTTACATGGGGGTAGGAGAGCATCTTTTCGTCTGCTGTCAGAAGCGTGTAATTTTTCAATCTCGCTGTAGCCGTAATGATGCGATCAGCCGGATCTGTATGAAACTCTTCCGGAAGGGAATAGGCCTCTTCCATAATGGCGAGATCAATAGGTTCTACCTGCCATTGGTTCAGTTCAAGGTAGTATCTGAACCATGTTTTCCAATGCCGGTTAAGTTCAATGCGGCCGCGTTCTGATGCACACGCGATCTCTGCTACGCTTATGGGAGAAACAAATATCTCTGAATCCCGTGCCTGAAGCAGGGTAACGGCTGTTTCGGAGAGTGATTCGGGATCGGAAACAGCCCAGATAATGCAACAGGTGTCCAGAAGAAGCTTCACGGTAAGTGTTCCAGGTTCAGGGTTCAAAGGTTCAGGGTTCAAAGGTTCAGGGTTCAAAATTCGAGGATAGTTAGTAAAGGTTAACAAAAAAAACAACCCTGAACCTGTGAACGCCTACAGCATCTCCCAATTCCCTTCAGGGATTAAGGGTTCCGTCAAATCGGTTTTGACTTGAACGCTTCCCCTGCCACAACCTAGCTTGGTCCGGTTCCATCTCTCTTTGGAGTCGATAGGAACCAGATGGGCGACGGGAACATTGCGTTTGCGAATTTCAACCACCTCTCCATGCTCCACAAGGGCAAGGATTTTGCTCAAATTATTTTTAAACTCTGCAATGTTGGCAACTTTCATAACCACAAAATAGGCCATCTTCATGGCCATGTCAAGCGGCTTTTACCCGCAGGGAGAAGGAGACCGTCTCGAGAGGGCATAAGCTGCCTATGTAGACCCTAAACTGATCGGTTATAGGTTCAGAGTTCTAGGTTCAAGGGTTGTAACATCTTGACATTACTCAACGTTACAACTCAATGCCCGGTTTGGTCTCTTTCACCCATTGGGCGAAAATTACTTGCCGCCTCTACGGAGGCGTAACTCTTTTGGATTTCGCCTGATAGGGCTCATCAACCCGGAACCCTGAACGTTGAACCCTCAACCCAGGTAAGCTTATCACAGGCCTGATAGTAATTGAGCGGCCGTCCGTTGTCATAGTGACGGCGCCGTGGCGGGCGGTTTCGAATATGCGCGCTCCCCGTTGCTTGTAGCGATCCAAGACCGGCTGATGGGGAAATCCGAACCTGCTTTTCCAGCCCGAGGAAATGATGACGACTGCGGGGTTGACCCTGTCTAAAAAAACTCCGCTGCTTGATGTTTTGCTGCCGTGATGCGGTGCTAAAAGAATCGTGCTTGACAGATGATTCCCGGCATTAGCAATCAGTTCGGTTTCGGCGCGGGCCTTGATGTCACCCGGAAACAGAAACGATTTCGACCCTAAAGTAACCTTGAGCACCAGAGAATTATTATTAAGGTTGCGCCACCATTGTCGTTTGCTTTTGTCCGCAAAATCAACCGGCGGGTAAAGGATGTCAAGACGGACGCCGTTGATTTCTTTAAAACGGGGCAAGGTTTTGAAGGCGGGCAGGCGTATGTTGTTTTTTTCAATCGTTTTCATAAACTTGTCATATCCAATAGTGCCTGCAGTCTGGCTGTTTGTCCAGACCTCTTTAACATCAAAATGTTCGGCAATATAAATCAACCCGTTTAAATGATCGCTGTTGGGATGAGAAAGAATGAGGGTCTCAACGCTTTTAATCTTTTTGCGCCACAGCAGCGGGGCTACAATGCGGGCACCCATGTCGAAAATCGTATTGTCGGAAAAACCGCCCCCGTCGATCATAATATTATACCCGCCCGGCAGTTCCAGCAGGGCGCTGCTGCCGTGACCGACATCGATAACCGTCACCCTAAGATCGTCATGCCAAAACCGCTTGTTTAGCCAGTAGAACGTATCGGCGATAGCGGCTATAATGACGACCGCCACGATTATGCGGGCTATCTTGTGTCTGGCAGTTGTACGAAACAGTTCTTTTCCCAGAAATATTCTTAGCGTTTTCTCCTCTGCATCCGGCCAATCTTGTTCTGCTGCTAATGTCGTCCGAGTGCGTCTCAGGTTTAACAGCGCCCAAAGCAACAAATAATACAGGCCGATCTCAAAATAGGTGGGTGTTACGGTCTTGACGGCCGCATAAGGCAGTCCGGCAAAAAATTTTACTATTCCAAGGGCCGGCGACAACACTGCGGCGCCGGCCTTAAGAAAAACAGAAGCCCCGGGAACGCTAAGCGGATATAAAAACACGGCCAGCAACCCCAAGGGAACAACCATAAAACCGACCAGGGGAACGATAATAATATTTACAAAAAATCCCGCCAGCGAAACCTGGTTAAAATAAAGCATGAGCAGAGGCATGGTGCCGGTGATAGCAAAAAACGAAGCTGCAAAAAAGGAAAACAGCTTTTGCTTAATCAGCAAAAACTTTGGTTTTGGCATTCTGTTTTGATCGGATAGCCAGGGATTGGGTACGCAGGACAGGCCGTATATGATTACAAGCACTGCCGCAAAAGAAAGCTGAAATGAAATTGAAAACAGCGCCGGCGGATCAATAATCAAAATCAGCATGGCTGCCAGTGCCAGCGTGTTTACCAGATCGTGTTCGCGTTCAAACAAAAACGTCAGCAGAAAAATGGTAACCATGATAACCGCCCGCTGCGTTGACGGTGACATCCCTGCCAGCAGACCATAGGCAAACACCGGAATCATAGATAAAATCACGGCCGCCTTTTTGCTCCAGGCGTGCCACAGTAAAGGCTTGCAATACGCCAGCAGCCAGGCCAGGCATAGAAACGCCCCGGTGGCAACGATGCCGATATGAAGCCCGGAAATGGCCAGCAGATGACCGACGCCGGCCCGGTTGAAGGCTTCCCGTAAATCAGGTGAAATCGAGCCTCTGTCGCCGATAATAAGGGCTTTTAATATCCCTTTCGATTCCGTTGACCCGCTCTTTTCGATCAGACCGGAAATGCTGCCGCGGGCGTCGTCTATTAACCGTTCAAGCCCTTTTTCTGTATGCCTTTTGCGTATGGTGAGGCGTTTTCCCGCAACATAGGCGCTTGCCCGAACTCCTTTGAAGGCCATGTAGCGTTTGTAATCGAATCCTCCGGGATTTTTAAAGTTCCGTATCGATCTTATTTTACTGACCAGAGCGACGCGGTCTCCTCTGAAAAGCCTGGGTATTTTGCCGGATACTGTGACCCGGATTTTGCCTGTAACCGCAAAAGAGGCTTTCTTGGCACCCAGGGTTTCTGTTCGTAAAATAAATTTGAGCCGACTTCGAGCTGCAACAGGCCTGTTATCGATAACACCAACAATTTCCCAGGGATGTGTGTCACGAAAATGAACAACATGATGGGAGGGAAACTTGGGAGTCAACCATGGCTGGATGGCGAGATAGCCGACGGCCGCAAAAAGGACCAGCGGTAAAATCAATACGGCTTTTTGTTTTAAAATCAACCAAAGAATTAAGACGACGCACAGTGAAATTATAAAACCGGCCGGGAGCCTATACCCCGGAATCCAAGAACCCAGAGCAATACCGGCGATGAACGCTAACAGCAGGGGAATAACCGGACGGAAATAAATCGTATCAGACATGCAGTCTTTCGGTTTCAAATTCTGTGCCATACCCGGCTGCCACGATATTATTCTATAGGGTTGGCAGGCGTAGGCCTTTAATTCCAGGTTGTTGCGAGCGACTTTTTAAGGAAGTGGAAATGATGGAACTAACCGGGCGGGAACCCAAAAAGGTTATCTTTTGCACAGAAAATTGTGCATTCGCACATCTTTTTGTGCATTTTATTGTTCCAATATTGCAAACAAAACACAAAATTGACTTAGGCTTCATTTATCTGTTAGTTTGATCATATTATAAAAGCGCCGGGCGATTTTACATAACGTCCGCCTTCGGTGGACTTAACAATAGAAAGTTTCTATACTATCCAGCTAAAAACTGTGTAATAACTGTTTACTAATATTCCTGTTATAGGGGCAACTTCTCAATAACCTCGGGGAAAAGGGCTTCAGGGTTTTCTGAAGCCCGGCGATTTTCTAAACCCTAACTTATTGAGAAGTTACTTATAGGGTGGACAACATATTGGATAGATTTCATTTTTCGTATTCCCGCAAGATCACATTGTATTTTATCTTGGTGATTTTCTTGTACCTGTTCGTGCCTATGGGATGCAGGTCAAAATTAGAGCAAGAAATTGACAAGATGCAAGATCCTCATCCTACCGTGCGTTATTTAGCCACTGGGGCGCTGGCCGACATCAATGATACACAGGTGGTTGCGCCTTTAATTGCCGCGCTCAAGGATAATGACCCAAATGTGGTGAGCAGAGCCATGGAAGGGCTGGCCCAAATCGGCGACAAGCGGGCGATTCCCCCCCTGATTGCCGCACTCCGGGCAGAGGCCCCTCTTGTCCGATATAAAGCGGCGGAGGCCTTGATAAAATTCGATCGACCAGCTGTTGAGCCTTTAATTACCGCACTAAAAGACAACGATTCGAATTTCGTGCAAAGAGCAGTAGCAGTTCTTGGTAAAATTGGTGACAGGCAGGCCACCGAACCGCTGATGCGCTTACTGGAGCATACTTCAGACAAGGTACGCACGGCAGCCGCTGCTGCGTTGGGCTCGTTTGGCAATCCCAAGGCGATTTCGCCGAGCATTGCTATTTTGAAAGATGAAAGCCAATTTGTACAGTATCAAGCAGACCAAACACCGTTTATTTACCACCCCTATGTCATCGAGGAATTGATTGCTGTTCCCTTGATAAGCTCACTGGAACAGGAAGCCGATACTGCCTTCAGCCTAATGCGCGATCAACAAGTAATTCCACTGTTGATTGCTGTTCTGAAGGATGAAAATCAGGTTGTACAGTATGAAGCGGCCCAGACTCTGTTTATTTACCGTCCCCATTCCATGGAACCCTTGATTACAGCACTGCAAGACAACGACCCGGAGGTTGCCTGGAGAGCGGCTGCCGTGCTTGGCCGCATAGAAGATCAGCGGGCCGTAGAGCCGCTCGGAGTTTTGCTGAGCCATAAATCGGAGGTAGTGCGGCTGGAAACCGTCAAAGCGCTTGGCAAAATAAACGGCAATTTGGCTGCCCAGGCTCTCATTTTGGGGCTCGATGATATTTCCATGGCGGTACGAAGATCAGCAGCATCACAGCTTGTAAAAACCGGCCCTGCGGCCGTCGAGTCCCTGATTGCCAAACTAAATCAAAACGACACGGATGATGTGCGTCGAGCAACAGGGTTTTTAGGTAGAATCAAAGATAAAAGGGCGGTCGAGCCTTTGATCGCTCTGTTACAGGATCAACGTGCACCGGTGCAGATGTCGGCGATGGCGGCCCTGGGTCTGATCGGTGATGGGAGAGCCGCCCAACCTCTGATTTTGAAGCTGACGGATAAAGACGCAGATTTGAAAGCTTCAGCAACTAAGGCGCTGATAAAGATCGGTGCTGAGGCGGTCGAGCCTTTGATCGCTGTTCTTGATAATGATGATCAGGATTTAAAAAACTCTGCCGCCGCAATACTTGAAAAAATTAGTGTTCCAGCTGTTTTGCCTTTGATCTCTATGCTTAATGCCGACAATCCGGATATAAAAAACATGGCTGCTGAAGTATTAGTAAACATCGGAGCTGAGGCGGTCGAGCCTCTGATTGTTTCCTGGAAGAATGAAGACCCGGATATAGAGAATGCGGCCGCAGAAGTACTGGTTAAAATTGGTGCTCCGGCGGTTGGGTCCTTGGCTGTTAGACTGCATCATGAATCAGGTTGGGTGCGCAATAAAGCAGCGACCCTTTTAGGCCGGATAGGCGATAAGCAGGCCATCCCTTCCCTGGTAGGGGCTTTGACTGATTGGAATATCCGCT
>NZ_JAZFTO010000175.1:0-2901 GCF_036446775.1 Candidatus Desulfatibia sp. | reverse complement strand
GAAGTGATAACAAAACTGCGAGTAACTGTAACCGTCAGGATTTTCCTTCTGATACTCATTCCACAGGATCATCAAAGTTACGCCGGTCTTTTTAAGCTCCATTACAAAATAGGGAAAAAGCTTCGATATGTCCTCATATTTTGAGCATCTTTTGTTCCTTTGTTTTTCAAACAGTGCAAGGAACCGGCTGTCCGGAATGTCTTTAGTCTCTTCGTAGGTAAGGCCGCTCGCGTTGAAGTCCTTGAGGTACTGCGCAACAACAGGGCGAGAGATATTAAGCGCCCTGGCTATCTTCCTGTCGCTCATGTTGGTTGTTTCTTTGAAACGTATAATCTCTCGAATCTTTTTCATATTAATCCTTTTCCGTGGCATTTAGATCTCCTCTTTATAAAGTTATTGTTTCAGAGGAGATGTTATCTGGTTTTGAAGGGAAAAGGATGATGCTTTTGATTATTTTGGGCATTCCGGAAATGACCTGAAAAGTGGTAAACTTTCCTCCGGAATGGGTGGCAGGTTTCACCCGGAATTAGTGGCAGATTTGAACCGGAATGGGTGGCAGGTTTAGGCCGGAATCTACAGATCAGATTGGGATCAGTTTAAAAAATTAAAAAATAATAATCAAACGCTAAGGAGAAGAATGTTATTATGTCGAACAACGAAAAATGGGAATATGAAAGAAATATAGATGAAATCGTTTGTCGCCTCAGTGATCTTTTAGCAAGTATGATACTGATGAGTATCAAAAAAATTAACGACGACCAGAAGTACCTTATCCCCCTGTGTCAGGATAGTTGTCGCATGAACTAAAACCCGTTATAAGAGGGGGCCAAGGAGGGTTTTTCATGCGATATTCACCGGAACGTAAAGAAGCCGTGCTGCGAAAAATGATGCCGCCGCACAACCGAACCATCAGGGAACTGGCCAAGGAGGAACGGATCTCGGAGGCCACTTTGTATAACTGGCGGCAGCAGGCCCGCGACAAGGGTCTGTTGATGCCCGACGCGGATACCAATCCGGAAGGTTGGGCAGCTCGGGATAAATTCACAGCGGTAATAGAAAGCGCTTCGTTTAATGAAGCAGAGATAGCAGAATATTGCCGGAAAAAAGGGATATACCCGGAACAACTGTCTCGTTGGCGGATTGCCTGTGAACATGCCAACGACTGGGATCGTAGACGTAATCGGGAGCTTAAGAAAGAACAAAAGAAAGATCGCAACCGGATTAGGGATCTTGAACGCGAACTGCAGCGCAAGGAAAAAGCCCTTGCGGAAACCGCAGCCTTGATCGTGCTGCAAAAAAAAGTGAAGGCGATCTGGGGGGACCACGAGGAAGAATGATCAGCGTCCCGGATCGCCGTAAAACTGTTGAGCTGATCAATAGAGCTCGTAATGCCGGGTCCCGTTTGGCGTCGGCGTGCAAAATCATTGGTATCACTGCTCGCACGTATCAGCGCTGGACCCAACGCGGCGATGTCAAAGAAGATGGCCGACCGCTCGCCAAACGTCCGGAACCGGCTAATAAACTGTCGCAACAGGAAAAAGATCGTGTTTTGGAAATCTGCCATAAACCCGAAAACGCGAGCCTTCCGCCGGGTCAGATCGTGCCTTGTCTGGCCGACCAGGGGCAGTACATTGCCTCGGAGTCCACCTTTTATCGGGTTCTTCACGAGGCAAAAGAGCAGAACCATCGTGGCTATAGTCAGAAGCCAAGCAAATCTGCACTGCCGGAAGGCTATCGAGCTGCCGGCCCGAATCAAGTCTGGACGTGGGATATTACGTACCTGCACACGCCTATTCGAGGGATGTTCTTCTATTTGTATATGATCGTGGATGTGTTCAGCCGAAAAATTGTGGGATGGGAAGTCTATGACAGAGAAAATTCCGAAAATGCAGCCATATTCATCCAAAAAGCTGTATGGTCCGAAGGCTGCCTGATCAATCCGCCAGTGCTGCATGCGGATAACGGTTCTGCGCAAAAAGGCTCTACCCTGGTTGCGAAAATGCAGGATTTGGGTATCATTGCCTCGTACAGCAGACCCAGCGTGAGCAACGACAATCCATATTCTGAAGCGTTGTTCAGAACGTGTAAATATCGTCCGGGATACCCGCGAAATGGCTTCGAAACCATTGAGGATGCCCGTAAATGGGTTTTGAGTTTTGTCCGTTGGTATAACCATGATCATAGGCACAGCGCGATTCATTTTGTATCCCCGTCGCAACGCCATGCGGGACAAGACCGAGAAATCCTGAACAAGCGTCGTGAGTTGTATGAGAAGGCTAAAAGTCTTCATCCTGAACGTTGGTCTAACAAGATCCGAAATTGGGACTACATCGAAGAGGTCTGGCTAAATCCGTATGAAGAACAGAACAAGGAATCGGTTAAATTAAAAAACGCAGCATAGCCCAATGATCAATTGTTTAATGGGATGATCAGCCATAGGAGAATATAATTGGATTTTGAAATTTGCGACAACTACCTTGACAAATAGCGAGCGTAGGCGGCTGATCTCTGATCTCTGACCTCTGGCCTCTGACTTCTGACCTCTGACCATTGACCACTGACAAAGGCTCCTTATTCACTATTCAAGCTTTGACCCCAATCCCTGCGATAGCCGGCATTGGATTAAATATAAAATTAGGAAAAAACCAAGAAGGTGATATTATGATTTTATTAAAAAAAAGAAAGTGCCCAGAATGTAAAGAAGATATGGAACCAAAACTTATTAATTTGCACTATAACAAAGAAAATAGTGAACTACAAATAGAAGTGATAGGTATTCCTGCAAATGTATGCTTAAAGTGTTTTTATCGGATTATTCCCGGGAAAGTTGCAAAACACATTGATTCTTTAGTAGATCCAATTTTTGAATCAGAGATAAAATACACAGAAAAAGTCTTGCCT
>NZ_JAZFTO010000174.1:0-2218 GCF_036446775.1 Candidatus Desulfatibia sp. | reverse complement strand
AGGCCTGCATAAAATTTTCAACACTATCAAGCCTTTTAAGTTCAATTCATCCGAGGCACCTACTCAAGAGCAAGTGCTGTATCCCATCCGCGCTATCCGCAGAAAAAATATCGGTGAAGCCATTTTGCTGTCTTTGTTTTTCAAAAATAATGAAACATTGATGCTTACGCTCCCGCCCAACAGCCCGATTGACATTAAAAGCTACGCGGGTTGGAAGGCATTTGTTCAGGAAAAAAACCTGGACGTTGTCTTTGATGCAGGTTTAACCCATGAATTTTCAGAACTCGTTTACGCCTCCAAATTTCTGATTACAACCAGTATTACCGAGGGCTTCGGTCTCTTATTTCTCGAACCCTGGACGGGCCAAAAGCTTCTCTGGGGCAGGAAGCTTCCGGAAATATGCCGTGACTTTGAAGCCAACGGAATTCAACTGGGTCATCTTTATAGCCGGTTTTCTGTACCTGTCACATGGCTTGATACAGCAAAACTGTTGGCTGCTTGGCAGTTATGTGCGCGTAAAGCCGGCGCTATGTTCAATTTCAACATTGAGGAAAAATCCATCACCGATGCTTTTGAAAAAATAATCGCAGATGCAACCATCGATTTTGGCCTGCTGAATGAGGCCTTCCAAAAACAGATCATTTCACGTGTTTTGTCAGATCCAAACAATAGAAAAGTGCTGATTGATTTGAATCCATTTCTCATGTCGCCCGGCAAGGTATCCAATCCGGAAGATTTGATACAAAACAACCGGCAGGCCATACTAAACCATTACAATAAAACGAATTACACACAAACGCTGGTGAATATTTACAGAAAGATCGTGGCAGCAAATGTTTCCCACCGCATCGACAAAGCCGTTTTATTTTCAGCATTTTTAAATCTGGAGAACTTCAGCCTGCTCAAATGGGGCTCTTATGTTGAGTGATTCGATTTCAAAATATATCAGGCCGTTGTCTCCCCGTGTGACTACCTTGCAGCCTAGTGGAGAACTTGCAACAAAGGTCAAGTGTATCATGTTTGATGTGTACGGCACTCTATTTGTCAGCGGTTCCGGTGACATCGGCATTACCAGACAAAAAGCGCCGCAGACGGAACAACTAAAAAACCTTTTGCAAAAATTCGGGATCCGCCGGTCCCCTGACGATATCTTAAATGATTTTTTCACTGCTATTGACAACGAACATGCCAAACTGAAAGCAAACGGCGTCGACTTTCCGGAAGTGGAAATCGATAAGATATGGATGCGTGTTTTAAACAACAATAATCTGGATCTTATCAGGACGTTTGCGGTGGAATTTGAGTTGATCGTTAATCCGGTGTACCCCATGCCGAACCTGGAAAAGATGCTTGCAGACTGCAAAGAATCCAACCTTTGCATGGGTATTGTTTCCAATGCTCAGTTTTATACTCCTGCTTTGTTTCAATGGTTTTTGGGCTCAGATCCTGAAGACCTTGGCTTTCATCCGGATCTTATGCTATTCTCATACAGGTTCGGCTACGCCAAACCATCGACATATCTGTTTCAATTGGCGGCAGAATCACTCCAAAACATGGGCATTCCTGTAAATGCCGCGCTCTACCTTGGAAATGACATGCTAAACGACATCTACCCGGCCCAAAAAGTTGGCTTTAAAACCGCTCTGTTTGCCGGCGATGCCGGATCGTTGCGGCTCAGAGAGGATGATCCCAGATGCAAAAATCTTTCCGCCGACATCGTAATCACCGACTTGAAGCAACTTCTTAACCATATTCGCTAAACGAGAAGCAACTGTTCAGCCACTAAGGCACAAAGGCACCCCGGTTAAATCGCCTTCAGATTTAACTGGGCAGGCAAAGAAGGGGAAAGAATAATAAATTTTTATCAGGACAAAAATTGCTCATTTATGAATTGGACACCCAACGTGTTCATTTTGGATTCGTGGATGGGCACTAGTTGATACCTGAATTTTGCATATTATAATCTTAGTGCCTTTGTGTCTTTGTGGCTGAGCTATTATGAAAAGGAGGGGCAGATGAAAGCCCGAAGCAACACTTCGAAAAATAAGACGACTGTCAAACAAGAAAAGCCCTATCGACCAGGAGAAAATCCGGAGACGGATGCCTGGTTTACCACCTTCTATATTGAAAATCATCTCGACTATTTTACGCATCCGGATCAGGCCGCCACGCCGGAGCAGATCAGATTTATGGTCTATACCGAGGAGGATGAGCGCTA
>NZ_JAZFTO010000173.1:0-25149 GCF_036446775.1 Candidatus Desulfatibia sp. | reverse complement strand
GGTACTTCAACGATTTTCAGGCCCAGGCGGTCGGCCCCAAAGATTAAATCAAAGTCACCAAAAGGATCGAAATCTCCAAAAAAATTACGATTAGCCTGGATTCTGTCATAGGTTGCACGCGTAAACACTTTTGTGCCGCACAAGGTGTCCCGTAAATTCTGAGAAAGAACATAAGAAAAAGAAAAGGCAAAAAACTTATTTGCGATCATATTTAAAAAACGCATCGCATCACTTTCGAGTGCATAAACCAGGCGGCATCCGTTTATGAACTCCCCTTTATTGCTGACAAGGGCATTATGAAACTTTGGCAGATCCTCAGGAGGAACTGTAAGGTCCCCGTCCAAGATCATCAGGATATTATTTTTTGCCATTGAAAACCCTTTATAGACGGCATCTTTTTTACCTTTTCCATCCTGTTGAGTAATTTTTATGTTGCGCGAGTCTGATTTTGTATACTTATCCCGGCAGCGCTGCAGTTCTTTCCAGGTATTATCAGTGGAATTTCCCTCAACAAATATCCATTCGTCAGCGGGACCCATTATAGGAATGCGTTTGAAGGCCTCTTCAATATTTCCGGCTTCATTTCTGACAGGGATAATAACGGAAACTGAATTATCCTCCAACTCATCAGTGGGGGTTGCAAGGGAACGCAGAATTTCAAAATTGAGCAAGGCGCAGGAATTAAAAATCGGCAAAGGTGCCAACCATCGATTGACAAAGTCACTGAGATAAGGAATTTCAATGGGTATCAATATGCGCGGTTGGCGCTTTACGCTCTCAAACTCGGTGAGGCGCACAAAGTTTGATATATCTTCCGGTGTTGTCCAGTTCTCCCGGGCTATTTTTTGGCGAAAACCAAGCATCGATGCAAGTTTAGCTACAGGTTTCCACAAGGCACTATAATAGATTAGAAGAACTCGGGTAGACGATGAACAGACAGATTTGATTCCTTTCAAAAACTCAATAATATCTTTTTCTCTCTGAAGATTGCCATCAAGAACGATATAGTCCGGTTCCCACGGCATGATCTTTCCGATGTTCTCAAAAGTCTTATAACCACTAAACTTTTCGGAGCTATTCGTAACAATAAGAACATTTTCTGGGGAAAATTTGTTTAAAATAAGCTTGCTTTGCGGTTCAACAAAAAGAACCTTATCCCCTGATCTTGCGTAAATGGAAATATATTTTGAGAGCAGGTTGTAATAGTAGTTCTTGAGCATTTTATTCACAAATTTATTAGACAGGATAACAGGCCCGCCCTGGCCTCCGGCTCGTAGAGACATGAGCCTACGCCTCGGAGAGCGCGACTCGTTCGTATATATTGATCGAGCCTATACATTATTTCAAACTTAACTTTTTGAGTATATAGTATTGGTGATCGGTCTGGGCCAGGGATAAACAAGATTATTTTTTCCTGTTAATCAACAAGCTCAAATCCTGTTATCCTGTCCAAAATATTTTTCATTTCCCGGGAGATGAGAGTAGCTGCACTCTATTCAAATTTTGTCCACGTAAAAGAATCCGTCATATTTGTTGTTAAATCAAGCATTATCTTTAAATTTGAATTCCCCGCTGCTTACAGCGCAGGACGAATTCAAATGAAAAATGAAATTGTAATACGATTTCATTTAAAAAAAAATACTTTGACTATTCACTCAGTTATAGTATAAATGTTATAAATTATTAAAAATCACCAATTATAATCTTATCATGCTGGAGGGCAAAATGTTTCGTACCTATGCACTCATTCTTATCCTGTCTATGGGCTTTGTTTTTTACGGTTGCACGGCCTTTGAATTTCTAGATGGTAGTTCAGGGGAAGAGATAGAAACGTTTAAGATGAATAAACGTGAAATGTATGCGGAGTTGAACAAATTAAAAAGCGAGAATGAAAAGCTGCAAAGACAAACCGATATCACCAATGCACAGAATCAGCGCTTTAGGGTTGAAACCGGAAAAAAGTATGCACAAGCGATAGAACGAAACCGTACACTGGCTCAAGAGAATAACAAATTAAAAGAAGATAACCAAAGAATCACCGAAGAAAATGAAAATCTCAAAAAGAAACCTGCGGACACCCAGGTTAAACCAAAAACCTCTGCTCCCGCGTCCCGTAAGGCTGCAAAAGGTATTGGCAGATTAAAGATTAAAGTACTTTCCGGAGACGGCAATTTTAATTCTGCAAAAAAGATGGCCAAGAAACTAAGAAAAAGCGGGTACACCATCCAATTGGTAGATCAGGCGCACCGATCTGATTTCAAAAAAACCACAATATATTTTGCACCAAAATTCAAATACGAAGCAAAGCGCCTTATGTCCAAGCTTGGCGGTAACCCTGCTCTAAAATCTTTGAGCTGGCCTTCAAAGTTCAATCTTATCATAGTAACAGGGGCAACGCAGTAACTCTCCCCTGATCATTTAGCTACACCTGCCCGCCGTACAAGACTTTGGCAGGCGGGAAGGCACGAAGACACTAAGCTTATTTATTACATGCAAAAGTCATTTGTCATTGGGTATTCAGCCGCTCTTCAGATACAAATGACGAATGACCAATAACAACCTACTTGCACACAGCAAGTCCGATGCCCCTCTAAAAGCTTAACTTCAATACCTTGTGAATGGTTACGTTTTGATAAAGGTTTATAACTCATACCCCTTCTTTGTGCCTTAGTGCCTTTGTGGCGGAACTGTTACCGTTTACTTAATAATTAAGATAAGACCCCTTGGCGACTCCGTGATGCGTGGGGATATTGGTTTTTGACTTTTTAAATCCAAAACAATCCTGAGCTTATCACGATGTTCTCCAACCCTGATGCGCTTGATCTTTGCGTCATTCATCATCAATTTAGAATATCCTACATTCTTCCATGCCCCGGGCAGATCGATTATCAGTCTGGCAGGCGTGTCTAAAAAAAAAGCTTCGTATTTTTTAATAGGACGATCAGCCAGAAGAACAATCCTGTACTTGCGCTTATAACGCTGTGTCTCGATACCTAAAAGGCTCTGATAGGCTTTTTTGTCCGCCAAAACCGTTCGATCATTCTTGTTCGCCGGTTCAGTAGAAATGCCAGTAGATGTTAACGCTGCTTTTTGAGGCGCTTTGTTTGGCTTTTTTTCAGGCTTTGATTCTTGCGCTTTTGGCTGTGCCCGTGGTGCTGTCTGGGCCACCTCTTTTTTTTGATCAGTTTTTTCTATAGGGGCCGCCTTAATCTTCATCCTGACTACGATTTTTTTTACGATTCTATCAGTCTGGGGATCCTCTTGTACTTGAAATAAGACATAAAGCAGTACAAAGAATGCCACTATCATGCTTCCTGCTATTTTGGAAAACGCGCTTTTCAAAGGATTGCTAAGCACCCAAAAGCGAACCCAGCAATCTTTACAGCGATAAGGAGTAAAGAGAGGAAAATACACGAGGATTGTTGGTATATCTCCCCTGGCTGAGGGCGCCACGCGATTACTTTCACATTTTGTGCATTTTATCTTCATTAGTATAAAAGCTCGGTAACTAAACGAAATATTCATCACGAAAGCACGAAATTACAAAAACACGAAAAACACAAATTCCATAACTAAGGAACTAATGTTATTCTAAATATAGGAATATCCATCCTACTTGTCAAAGCAAAAAACCTAAAAGCATTACGTTTGCTTGATGTTTGATGATTTAACTTGGGGCTTTGCTATGCAGGTAGCGTGGTGTATTTAGGGTTCTCTCGCCCGCTTCGCTTGAGCCCGCAGAGGTCACAGAGATCATTTTTTTATTTGCCTGATTTTTTGATCCCGTTAAAAACGGGACAGGTATCCAAAATCAGGCAAAACTATCAGCCCTCGGCAGGAAAATCTAAATGATAGACAATAAACGATACTACGTACATTCAAACCAAACACACAGCCGTTACCGTTTTATCAGAATCCGTATCCCTGTCCCGTTAAATTCCGAAGGACCATTTAACCGGGATCAAGGATTCTGATAAAAAAACTCTGCGGCTCTGTGTACTCTGCCTGCCCCGTAGGTCCCCGTGTTATTGCCGGGACAGGCCGGAGATCGTACTGGGGTGAGAGATATAAAAGACCCTTTTTAGGGAGTAATTGACTTTACAAGAGGTTTTAGAGATTACGGGAGGTGTTGTGATCAAATGCTTCAAGATACTTGATTCTTTCCAGAAGCGGTGGGTGGGAGTAGTTGAACCATACGTATAGCGGGTGCGGCTGCAGATTGGCAAAATTGTCTTTAGCCATCTTTTTCAAGGCCTTTGTAAGAGGTTTGGCAGTATTTAAGCTCTCTGAGGAATAAAAATCCGCTTGGCGTTCAAATTTCCTGGAAATCGCCATTCCCAAGGGCGAAAGGAAAAATCCGACAGGCTCCCACAACACGCCAATTAAGAATAGACCTACATAATGAGGCATAATAGGGAAGCCGAAACTTTTATACATCAGTTCATATGTTAACAGTTTTGATGCCAGGAAAAATAAAAGCAAGGAGACGAGACTGATGAGAACCAGTTGCTTTTTAATGTGGTTTTTCTTCAGATGTCCGATTTCATGGGCCAAAATCGCCAGTATTTCATCCGGGCCGTGGGCCGCAAGCAGGGAATCAAAAAGCACAATCTGCTTAGCCTTCCCCAGGCCTGTAAAATAAGCATTGGTATGACGGGTTCTGCGAGTCGCATCCATTTGAAAGATACCCTTAATGTCGAGACTTTGGCCGGCGGCCAGTTTTTCTATTCCGGATTCTAATTCAGGGTCCTCCAGGGGCGTGAACTTGTTAAACAGTGGTGCAATCACAGTTGGATAAAGGATCGTCATCAGAATTTGAAAGCCCAGCAAAAAGGCCCAGGCCCACAGCCACCAGGTTTGGCCTGTATATTTTACCATCAGCAGCAGGGCCGAAAGGAGCAACGTCCCCAGCACCGCCATTACCAGTACTGACTTAACCAGATCGGAAATCCAGATTTTAAGTGTTTTGGTATTGAAGCCGTATTTAGCCTCGATTACAAAGCTGTGGTAATAGTCAAAAGGCAAGTCGATTGCCGAAGATATAAGACCTAAAAAAGCGAAAAAGATCAACCCGGCCAGCAGAAAGTGTGTTTGGGCCAAAGATTCGGTCAGCCACGGGAGGATGCCCGAAAGGATGATAAAAAGGAAAAAAAATTTAGCAAAGCCGGTCTGAACAAGTTTAAAACGGATGTTGTCGATGGTATATCGATTGATTTTCTGCAGTTCTTTTTCATCAATCATGTCTTCAAAAGCATCAGGGACCTTCTGCCCATATTTTTCAAGATATTTTAGATTGATGCGGTTTGTGGTCCAATCGAGCGCCAAAGTGACTAGATAAATGGCGATGTAGGCCAGTAAAAATGAATTTATTGATATCATGCAGAACTCCAAACAGCTATAAAAAAATATTTAGTTTGTCCTGAAAAACCTGGTCCCCTGGGCCAAGTTTCTTTACAATAAGGGCTAATCAATAGATTATCAAGATGTTAACTTACATTTTTCATAAACAGTTTATATCTCTTTATTCGGCTCTGTCGTGCAGCCGGAACATACATCTTGCGCCCCTCAACAAACTGTGATAATTATATTTTTATGAAACAATACGTTATTGACCAGTTGCGACCCGCAGATTATGAAGCTGTCAAGGCTTATCTGGATGAAAACTTTGAATCATCCAATGTGGAAGGGATTTATTGGATACCGTTAGATCAGAGCATATTAACCGAAGTCCAGGCTGAACATACCGAGTGTCAGCCTTTTTATTTTGCGGTTGATCTTGAACAAAACTTTATGGCCAACGAACTTCTGGTACGTACCAAAAGCAAAATGCGGTGCAGTTGCATGGGCTATGCTACCGAAAAACAGCTCAATTGGATTATCCAATTTGTCGATGCCGTCTTTGATAAGCTTGGGATCAAAATATGATGAGGATAATACCCTTGGGCGGGTTGGGAGAAATCGGCCTCAACATGATGGTTTTTGAAAGTGACGGTTCGTCTTTTATCGTCGATGCCGGCCTGATGTTTCCCGAAGATTACATGCTGGGGGTCGATTTTGTCATCCCGGACATGAGCTATATAAAAGCAAACAAGTCGAAAATTTTAGGTATAGTTTTAACTCATGCCCATGAAGATCATATCGGCGCTTTGCCGTATTTGCTCGAGATAGTTAATGTGCCGATTTTTGGGACCCCGTTTACATTGGGAGTTGTGCGGCATAAACTTGAAGAGCAGGGTCTTTTGCAATCGGCTGCATTGCATGAGATTTCTCCCAGAGAAAAGCTTAAGCTGGGCGATTTTGAACTCGAGTTTATCCGTGTCAGTCACAGTGCCGCCGATGGTGTCGGTATGGCCATAAAGACTCCTTTCGGACTCGTTGTTCACACCGGAGATTTTAAAATCAGCCATAGTTCCATTAACGGTATGGCAACCGACGTCAGCAAGTTTGCTCAGTGCGGTGAAGAAGGTGTCCTGGCGCTCTTGTCTGATTCCACAAATGTGGAAAAGGAGGGGTATACCATTTCCGAACAGGAGGTGGGAGAAACGCTGATACGCATCGCAACCGGCAGAAAAGGGCGCATTATTATCGGGCTTTTTGCTTCCAGTATCACCCGAATACAGCAGGTCGTTGATATTGCTGCAAAATTAAACAGGAAAATCATTTTCAACGGTCGCAGCATAGAGACCAGCGTTAATATTGCCAAAAATCTAGGATACATCCGTGTCCCTGCCGGGATGGAAATTGATATTGATCAGGTCAATGAATTTGCAGATGATGAGATTGTCATCGTTACAACCGGCAGTCAGGGAGAGCCCATGGCCGCTCTGGCCCGAATGTCTTCAGGCAGTCACAAGCAGATAAAGATCAAGAAAGAGGACACGGTTATTTTTTCCTCAAAATTTATTCCCGGAAACGAAAAGGCCATTGCAAAAATCATCAATGACCTTTACAGACGGGGGGCTGATGTTATTTATGAAAAAATATCGGCGATTCATGTATCGGGTCATGCTTTCCAGGAAGAGTTAAAGCTGATGATAAACCTGACAAGACCCCAATACTTTATACCGATCCACGGCGAATACCGGCATCTGATCTTGCATACTCGTCTGGCTGAACAGGTTGGTATTGCAAAGGAAAATGTTCTTTTGACTGAAAACGGCCAGGTCATCGAATTTGATGAAAACAGAGGGAGCGTTGGCGACAGCGTCATAACCGGCCGGGTACTTATAGACGGCAAAGGTGTCGGTGATGTTGGCCGTAGTGTTTTAAAGGAAAGGCGTGATTTGTCAGAAGACGGCATTGTTGTAGTGAACATGGCGATTGATGAAGAGACAGGGATTGTGGTGTACGGGCCTGAAATTGTTTCCCGCGGTTTTGTATTCGAAACCGAAAGCGGGCATCTTCTGGAAGACGCCAAAGGCATTATTTTAGAGGTTATCGAAGAAGTGGGCCCTGAAGTCCCCGGGCGCGTCGACAAGATCCGATCGAAAATTCAAGTTGCTTTAAGAAAACATTTTTCCTTTACCATAAGGCGCCGCCCGATTATACTCCCCTTGATCCTGGAAATATAACTCGATTCTGGTTGCTTGATGCTGGATGCTTGATATGAGTATAAGCAGCCCAGGTTGGCGAATAGAAAGCGCAATCCAGCATCCGTCATCAAGTATCCAGTATCAAGTGACCAGTATCCAGTATCAAGCGTCCAGTAACCAGTAACCGGATTGAAGAGCGTGCCTATGCGTAAAGAAATTGCCGGAGTTTTTCTCTTTTTCCTCGTTATTTTAACGCTGATAAGCCTTTTGACTTACAGCCCTGCAGATCCTTCGATTCACAATGCCAGGGCTGCCGGTCAAGTGCACAACCTGTTTGGTTTGTTCGGAGCTCATCTGGCAGGAGCTCTTGTTGGGCTGTTCGGCCTTGGCGCTTTCTGGTTTCCGATTTTACTCCTTTTAGCGAGTATTCACTTGTTTGGCAGCCAAGCGGGCAAGGCTATCGTTTTGACCATCGCCGGAGGTCTTCTCCTGATTGTAACCACGGGGGGGCTGCTGGCATTTAAGCAAAATTATTATATTCTTTTTGGCAGTAAATTCACATCCGGCGGCATCATCGGGATTCCCCTAAAGTCATTTCTGGTAAAGTATACTAACACTATCGGCGGGGCACTGATACTGTTTCTTTTTTGGCTCATCGGATTAATTCTGGCTACGGGTTTTTCCCTGACAGCGTTTGCCAAAAAGTGCCGGCGGTCAGCTATTTTTTCAGCTGATCGCATCAAAACATTGTATATTAAGTTGAAGGAGCGCAGGCAAAAGTCAAAAAAACGGTCAAAAATAATTAAAGAGCAGGCTGTTAAAAAAGAGAAAGATATTAAAATCCAAACGCCCCGGTCCAAGCCGGTCAAAGAAACTCCGGCACCAAAACAAGAAGTCTTTGAATTCATGCACGCCGGCACCGGATTTCAGCTTCCTTCCATTAATTTTCTTGACGATTTCAAGCTGGAGCCTTCTCCTGCTGATGATGAAAATTTACGCATGCAGTCCAAGCTTTTAGAAAAAAAGCTTGACGATTTTGGCGTCCAGGGCAAAGTAGTTGCGGTCTCGCCCGGCCCGGTCATTACAACCTTTGAATATGAGCCGGCTGCGGGTGTAAAGATCAACAAGATCGTTAATCTTGCAGACGACCTGGCCCTGGCGCTGCGGGCGATAAGTATCAGAATTGTAGCGCCGATTCCAGGAAAAGCCGTGATCGGCATTGAACTCCCCAACGCCTCAAGGGAACTGGTCAGGTTCAAAAGCGTTGTTGCTTCCAGTATTTTTGAAAAATCAAAATCCAAACTTACCATCTGTCTTGGCAAGGACATTGTCGGCAATCCAGTAGTAGCTGAACTGGACAAAATGCCCCATCTTTTAATCGCCGGTGCAACGGGAACCGGTAAAAGCGTGGCCTTGAATGCCATGATTTGCAGTTTGCTGTATAAATCGACGCCTGAGGATATCAAAGTCATTATGATCGATCCGAAACGCATAGAGCTTTCAGCCTATGACGGTATCCCCCACCTGATTACGCCGGTAGTAACGGATGTTAAAAAAGCGACCAATGCCCTTTTTTGGGCCGTGAGCGAAATGGAGCGCAGGTATAAGCTGCTTTCAGAGAAGCAGGCCAGAAACATAAAACTTTACAACCAGAAAATTGGCAAAGAGGAAAAGGGGGTGGAAAATGACGCTCTGGAAAAGCTGCCCTATATTGTTATCATCATAGATGAGCTGGCCGATTTGATGATGGTGGCCTCCCGCAATGTGGAAGTGGCCCTGACACGCCTGGCTCAGATGGCCAGAGCCGCCGGCATCCATTTGATCATCGCCACCCAGAGGCCCTCGGTGGATGTTCTGACCGGGATTATCAAGGCCAATTTCCCCACCCGCCTTACCTTTCAGGTTTCATCTAAAACCGACTCCAGAACAATTATCGATACCAACGGGGCCGAAAACCTGCTGGGAAACGGGGATATGCTTTTTCTGCCTCCGGGCACTGCCAAGCTCCAGCGCATCCACGGGGCTTTTATCTCAGAGGCCGAGCTTGCCAGAATTACGGAATTCTTAAAGGAGCAGAAAAAACCGGAATACGATAAAAACATAGTTCAAGCTCCGGTAAAAGAAGAGGGTGATTCTGAAACTCAAGAATACGATGAAAGATATGATGATGCTGTTGCGCTCATAACCAAAACAGGCCAGGCATCCATATCGATGATTCAGCGTCATTTGCGCATCGGATATAACCGGGCCGCCCGTATTATCGAAGTAATGGAAAAAGAAGGGATTGTCGGTCCTTCCGACGGAGTCAAGCCGCGCGCGGTGCTGGCTAAAGGTTATGATGACATCCCCTGATTTGCCCATTTACTCCTGAAAAACCGATCCTCTGGGCCAGTTCAGAGTTATCCGGCTCTGCCTTGGAGTTTTGTGTCTAAAATCACAAATTCCAAGCACCCCGCCAAAAAGACGGCGGGCAGGCAAATTTCAAATAAATCACAAATCACAAGCACCAAATTTCAAATAAATCACAAATTCCAAGTCTCAAATTCCAAACAAGGGCTAAAACTATTTTTTTTAGTCTTTTGTTTGTTATTTGTTTTTTCGGTCATTGGAATTTATTTGTTATTTGGAATTTAATTTGCTCCATTTGAGCTTAGATGCAACCCTATGGGTGAAACCAAAGCCTGGTACTATGGGCCAGGATTCTTTACCCTACCAAATAATATATATATCCTACAAAAACAAGGCTCATAATCCGAAAGCTCTGGCCCATCAGCAGCAGTTGAGTACCCATTTTGGGTGAAAATATACCGATATAGCGCGGCAGTTGGTGGCGCAGGGCCCGCACCGGAAAGGCTACGATATTACCAATTAACAGTGCCAGGACCGTCTGCTTGGTGTTCAGCACGCCGGCATCTAACAAGGCTCCTGCCGCGGCGAATCCGGAGGTAAACTCCGCTGCAAAACTCAAAATTACTACCGAAAGGGATTCCATGGGCACAAATGAGGTGACCACATAGCCGGCCAACCATTTTCGGGCGGCTGCAAACATACCCATAGCGTTTAATACATATACAACAACATAAATGGGTAGCACATAAACAGCAATAGCGCTAATCCGTCCCGGCAGTTTTTGCCTGATAATTTTGTATAAATCGCGGCTTTTTTGCTCCCGCGGCCTTTGTTTTAATTCTTTTGGATGCCCATCGTCATCCGGCCTCATGCTTGTTTGAAAATGGCCATATATCAAAAACATAATGGTTCGCATGCCCATGGCGCTAAACGTCAGTAAAAAGTAGAGTGCGCCGGCCCATCTGGTCAGCGGAATAACAATAAAAAACGTGGTCGGCAGATGCAGAAAATAGGCCGGCATCTGATTGACAAAGTTAGACAGAAAAAGCTGCTTACGGGTAATCTTTTCATCTTTATAAAAGTCAAGGAGCATGGCATTGGCTGTCACTCCTGATAAAAACGCCGTCACAAAAGCAGCTCCGCAGCGTTGACCTAATTTGCTAAAGCGAAACATGGGCCCCGCCAGATTCGCCAGGTTTTTGGTCCACCCCAGAGCTTCGATCGTCTGACCCGCCACAAGTCCGACGGTGATAAAGAACATCAGGCGCGTCAACGGCCAAAACAGCTGGGTGGTAATGCGCTGAAGGCCCAGATTATCCGCCAACAGGGTGCCGCAGATGAGTATGGCCACCGAAACAACGCAGGAAACGGCCAGTCTGATGTACTTGGGCTCAGCTTTTGAGGGTCTCATCGACTTTTTTCTGTTTGGCGAAAATCAGGGTCCAGTAATCAGGACGGCGATCACACAGTTCTTCGATATCGCGGTAAACCTTTTCATCCTCCCGGCTGCAGTTGGAAATGGCGATGGCATCCTGATACACTCCGGCCTCTTTAATAGCTGCGGCAATGTCTTCCACGCCGCGGTAGGCCTTTAAAAACACCACGCATTCCGGCTTGGCGGCAAAGGCCCGCAAGCGGTCTCCTCCCTTGGACCCCGAAGTCAACAGTAAAGAATCTTCACCTTCTACCAGCGGGGTGTTCAGGCAGGCGGCGGCGGCCTGATAGGAAGTGATGCCCGGTATGCTCACAATAGGAAACTGCGGTGCCATTTCCTGAATATATTTCAGGATGTATCCGTAGGTGGAATATGTCATGGCATCCCCCAAGGTTATAAATGCGACTTTTTTTTGCTGCTCCAGCTGATTGATAATGGTCTGGGCATGCTCCTTCCAGACTTTTTCCACCGCCGATTTATCCCGGGTCATGGGAAAATAGAGCATCCGCACCGATGTCAGATCGGGAATGTGAGGCTTAGCAATACTTAATGCCAGGCTGTAAGCGTTTTTGGTGGATGCCGCCGCAAAAACCTCATCCACAACGTTTAATACGCGCGTTGCTTTGAGAGTGATCAGTTCGGGATCACCGGGACCGACCCCCAAACCGTATAAAATGCCTTTTTGCTTTTTCATGGTTTCCTCTTTTAAATTTGTAGGCGTTCAAAGGTTCAGAGTTCACCGTTCAGGGTTACCTTCTTTTCGTTGATCTTGTTCGTAGGCTAACAAATACTTGATGAAACCTCTAATGGTAGCGCGGGTGCGTCCGGCATGATCATACACATCCTGAAACTCAGCATTTGTTATGTATTGCTGATCCAACGCCACGTAAAGCTCACTCTGAACTTCAATACAAGACCGTTTTGCATAGCGAAGAAAACGAATAAACTCCGGGTTTGTCTCCGCATCGAATCCTTCTGCAATATTGTGCATGGATGAGCCTGCTGCATCCTGGATTTGCTTCTTCAACCCGAAATCACGAGTAAATTTGGCCTTCTTTGTCAAGCCGTAGACCTTGCGAGTTAACTCCCGGGCCAACTGCCATGCCTCAATATCTTCAAATCGTTCTATTCTCATGCCTTCTTCTGCGTTCTGGGTTCAACGTTCACCGTTCTCCGTTCAGGATTATCCCGAACTCTAAACCCTGAACCCCCGAACCTCTAAACCCTGAACCCCTGAACCCCTGAACCTTTGAACCTCTGAACGGTTACACAAATTTAGTTCCGGTGGCCAATATAGCCAGTGCATTGACTACACTGGCGGCCACATTGGATCCGCCTTTGCGTCCGATATTGGAAATGTAGGGAAAATCAAGTTCGATCAGTGCGGCCTTGGACTCAGCCGCATTTACAAATCCAACGCAAAGACCGACAATCAAAGCCGGGCCGGCTTTATTTTCTCTAACGACTTCAATCAAACGTAATAAGGCGGTGGGTGCATTGCCAACCACATAAATGCCGTCTTCCATTTTTTCAAGCGCTGCATCTACGGCCGCTTTGGCCCGGGTAGTGCCGGCGGCCGCTGCTATTTTGTTCACTTTTTCGTTATTAATCAGACATTCGACAGAGACTCCAAATCGAGAAAGTTCCTTTTTACGGATGCCCGCCATGGCCATGGTCGTATCAGTAATAATGGTTTTTCCCCGCCGTATGGCGCCTAAGCCGGCTGCGATGGCGTCCGGATGGAAACGAACGCTCGTCTGGTAATCAAAATCAGCGGAGGTATGAATCATCCGGCGGACCACCTGCCACTGCATGGCGTTAAAAGTATGCGCTTGAGCCTCGTGATCAATGATCTTGAAACTCAATGCTTCAATCTCCTCGGGTTTCATGTGCCGCTGTTCCTTTCTTGTTGGTAAATTAAGCAGTTTTCAACAAAGCGTCTGCCCACCTCCGGCTGGCTCCCGAAATGCAAATGAATGTAGCTTCCCAGTGTGCGCCTGATCTGATAACCCGTTGAGGGTTTTTTAAGACCGGCCCTGGCCGTAACCGTAAACACCGCCTCAATGTCGTTTTTTTCAATTTCTGTATCGATCTCAGAGTAACGGAATTCATGTCCCCGCGCACGCAGGCCGGTATCACCAATAACAGCAGGTTTTGAAAGTGTAATTTCACGGTACCCCAGAGACCTCAGCCGGTCAAACATGCGCGCCTTAAATGGGAAACAGCCGACCATGGGAAACCGTTCACCAGCCGTGTCGCAGATTTCGCGGCACAAATACATGAAACCGCCGCACTCACCGAAAATCGGCATGCCTTTATGGCTTTGCTGCAAAATCTGCTGCCGCATGGCCTCATTTTCAGCCAGTGGCCCGGCTGCAAGCTCCGGGTAGCCGCCGCCCAAATAAAGGCCGTCTAAGTTTTCAGGGAGAATCCGGTCGGCAACGGGTGAAAAATAGATTAATTCAGCGCCGCAGGATTGCAGCATCTCCAGATTATCCTGATAGTAGAAGCAGAAGGCCCGGTCCCTGGCCACCCCGATTCTAACGCGCCCCGGAGGTATTTTTTTCTCGGGTTGTGGCGCTGAGATTGCGCTCGAGATTTCCGGCAGCTTCTCCAACAGCTGATCGAGTTGCACGCTCTTCTCAAGCAGGTCCGCCAAACGGTCAATCTGGTCGGCGCTCAACGGGCAATCCTCACGGGTTACCAGCCCTAAATGACGTTCCGGCAGTCGTATGCTTTCATGGCGAATAATTCCGCCCAAGCACGGCATGTCGACAGCTTCATCTAATGCTTCTTTGAGATATTCCCAATGGCGTTGGCTGCCGAGATTGTTAAAGACCACCCCGGCAAAGGTTACTTCGCGGTCGAACCGTTCGAATCCTTGCACCAGCGCGGCAGCGCTGCGTGCCATGCTCCGGGCGTCAACAATTAAAATAACCGGCAGGTTGAGCCATTTGGCCATTTGAGCAGTAGAACCTGCTTCGCTTTTACCGTCAAAGCCGTCAAACAGTCCCATGACACCTTCCACAACAACGATGTCTGCTTGGCGGCTGTGTTGGGTAAAGCATTTGAGGTTGTAATCTTTGGACAACATCCACCCGTCGAGGTTATAACCGGCGGTGCCGGTGACGGACGCATGATGTCCGGGGTCAATAAAGTCAGGCCCTACCTTAAAGGATGCTACCCGCAACCCACGCCTTAAAAATGCGGCCAGCAGTCCTAAAGCCAGAGTTGTCTTTCCGCTGCCGCTTTTCGTGCTTGCAATGACCAGTCCTTTAATCGTCTCCTCCTTTGAACCCTAATTCCGGATAGAGATATCTTCCGATTTCAAGAATGCCGTCTATCAAACGTAAAGTAGGGCGCGACACGATCATTTCATCAATGATCAAAATCTGATTGTTCTTAATTGCTTTTATGGCCGAAAAGCCGGATTCTTCTTTTATTAAAGATACCGTGGGCCGGTTCATGGCCCCTTGCTGAGCCATAAACACATCGATTTCATCAGCATGGGAAAGGATTCTCTCCTTGCCGTAAAACGCGATGTTGGTGCTTCTAACCTGTTGTGCATCTTGGGCTATGTTAACCCCGCCGGCGGTCTTGAGGGCAAACATTGCCATGGCATCCGGTGCAAACGTTTTCATATGTTTGTGAATGGCTTCAAAGTACACTTTTTTTTTGGTTAAGATTGGCGCTGTCAATAATTCGATTTCCGACACCTTGTGCTTAAACTGTGCGATCATCTGCCGTGCTCGGTCTTGCTTTCCTGTCAGAATTCCCAGAATTTCCCAGTAAACATACATTGCATCAATTGTGCCGGGCTGCAGTGACACAACCGTGATGGCGCTTTTTTCAAATCGCTGCACCAGCTGTGGATATCCGCGATCGATCATGGGACGTATCAGGACTAAATCCGGCCTGGCCGCCATAAATTTTTCGGGATCATCATGGTATGAAAAAACCGGCTTGGATCGCGCCTTGGGCGGATACGCTTCGTTGGGCGATACACCGATAATTTCCGCATCGAGACCCAGTGAAAAAAGATTTTCCGTGTGCGCGCCGTAAAGTGAAATTATCCTTTGATACGGCTGGTGCGCATCAATACGCCGGCCGGCCTGATCGATGATTACCGCACCGGCATTGACCCCAAAAGGCAGGCTTTTTGCTTCCGCTTGGATGGCGGAGCCCGCCAATATCAGCATAAACAATGTTAAGGTTCTACTATAAAACATTTCTATTTCCTAAATACTACCTGCATGGAGTCCGAATACGGCTCAAAATAAATTTTGCTGTCAACTTGAAAAACATCTCGCAGGATCTCGCTGTTTAAAATCTTGTCTACGGGTCCGTTAGCGACCACATTCCCATGCTGTACAAAAATAAGATGATCGCAAAATGCAGCGGCAAGATTAATATCCTGCATCACGGCAATCACCGTTTTTGTTTCGTCTTCAACCCCCTGGGCCGCCAGCTTCAGCATGCCGAGGGCGTGATTGATATCCAGGTTTGACGTAGCTTCGTCCAGAATCAAAACCGGTGAATCCTGTGCCAGCGCTCTTGCGAAAATAACACGCTGTCGCTCCCCGCTGCTAAGCTGCGTAATAAAACGGTTTTCAAATGCCAGGGTGTCTGTCTGCTCCATTATGTCATGAACAAACCTTATATCCCGGGTCGATGGGGCCGCAAACCTTTTGATATGAGGATAGCGGCCCATCATTACCACTTCTTTAGCCGTAAACGGAAAGTTGATGTAAAAATTCTGCGGAACCAGTGCGATTTCTCTGGATAGTGCCTTTTTGGAATAACCTGCCAGAGTTTTACCCTTGTAACGGATTCGGCCGGCAGCCGGCTGGTGGTGGTTTATCATCAGATCGAGCAATGTTGTTTTGCCGCATCCGTTGGGCCCTATGATTCCATAAAACACGCCGGCTGCAAGGGTAAGGGAAAGTCCTTCAATAACCCTTTTCGATTTATAACCAAAAGAAATTTGGTCGATTTCAAAAAGTTTCTCCACTACCACACCTTAGCTGTTTGCTGTTTTCTGAAGATGTAACAGAAAAAAGGCCCGCCAATCAGCGCGGTCAGTACGCCGATGGGTATCTCGTTGGGCAACACCGCCCGGGTGATTGTATCCGCTCCCAGTAGCAAAATCGCACCCGCCAGCAGAGAAACAGGGATCAGCTTTTGATTGTCCGGTCCGGTAATGGATCGCATCATATGTGGCACTAAAAGTCCCACAAAACCGATAATTCCGGATACCGAAACACAGATTGCCGTCACCAAAGAGGCGGTTAGCAGAAGAATCAGCGGTACTTTTTGGGTGTCGACACCGAGGGAGGAAGCCGTCCGATCGCCTAAAGACATAAGATTCAAATCCCTGGAATAGAATAGAAAAACGCAGAACCCAAAAAAGACGCAAATCAGAGTGATGGATACATCCGTCCATGTTTTGGAGGCAAAACTGCCCATAAGCCAGAAAATAATGATTGAGACCTGCTCATCGGCGATATATTTCAAGAAGCTAATGCCGGCCGACAAAATAGCGGCCACGATGATACCGGACAGGATCAGATTGTTGGAGGAGTACCCGCCACCGGACGATGAGAGGTACAGGACGAACAGCAGGGTGCTCATGGCTCCTATGAATGCCAGCAGAGGAACCGACCACGTGCTCATAAAACTGATGTTGAACAAGATGGCCAGCGAGGCTCCAAAGGCAGCGCCGGCAGACACTCCCAGGGTATACGGATCCGCTAAGGGATTTAAAAGTATCCCCTGAAAAACTACACCCGCTATGGCCAATCCGCCGCCGACAGTTGCCGCCGTCAAAATGCGCGGCAGGCGCACATCCAAAACCACTACCGGCAATAGTTTGTCCATACCGGCCAAAATACCGGTGTTGCCGGTAATTTTAGCCAAAACAATCCTGATGACATCGCTAAAAGGTATTTTAATATATCCCATGCCGGCGGAAGCCACAATGATAAGCACCAGCAAAAGCATCAAAAGGATCACCTGGCTGCCTTGTGAAACCTTTGAACGGCCCAAACGCGGCCCTGATTTTTGCTTGATATCCTCTGTCATTTCAAATCCTATTCAAAACGTGCAAGCATCTCGCCCAGGTGGTCGATCCAGACAGCCGCAATTTCATTGTATTCGGCCGTCCCCTTGAGAATCGGAACACATGTTATTCCAGCCTGAGTCAAAATCGATTTCCAGGAATCCTTCTGGTCACCGGCCATATCATTCCGGGCATGCACACCGGCTACCGACATGAAAGGCATGAGATAAGCTTTTTTAATGTTCTTCTGAAGGAGTATCTTCTTGATATCCTCAATTGGCAGTGATCCCTTAATGGTACTCACAAAGATATTGGGATCTTTCAGCTGCAAATAAAACATCATGGCCGCATAAACAGCGCTGGATATGTGCGTTGAGCCATGACCCATCAGAACAACGGCCTCATGTTTTTTTCTATCATTCGGAATAATTTTTATAATTGCCTCAACAACCCGCGCTAGATCCTCTTCTTTTCCCAACAGCGGATAACCAACCAAAACGCTTTCAAAGCCGCCGTTCATTTGGGCGAAGGCACGCGCATTTTTGACGAGATCATGAAATTCTTTTCCAGCAATGGTATGCAAAGACTGCACGGCTACATGCGTAAAGCCTTCATCCATCATTTTGGCCAGAGCGACTTCCGGTGAATCCAGATAAACTCCGCCTTTGGCCAGCTTTTTGCGGACCATCTCCGAGGTGTAAGCCCAGCGAACCGGAATACCGGGATAAGCAGCCTTGACCATATTTTCAATGTTTCTAAAGGCTGACTGGGCTTCCGGTCGGCTGGTACCGAAAGCAACCAGTAGAATTCCTTTTTTCATGGTACGCTTGCGCCCTTGTTGACCGGCAGTAGCCGAGGTTGCTAATAGCAAAACTATCAACAAAATCGGCAGTAAAAGCATTGTCTTTAGCTTAACCATCATTCACCTCGATTTGAATCTTTAACGAAAAAAAACCCTTCAAACCAATTTTGGCTTGAAGGGTTGCACCCAGTTTACTTCACCCTTTTCTGATTTTTCATAATCCCCGTCACCGCAAGGGATTGACTTACTGCTAAGGCAGGTCTTCTGACTTTCGGATCAATCTACTAATTGCGCCTTCCCAATGGGTTTATCCCCATCAGTGGCCTCCTGCAATGTTCGTCCCCGAGTACAGCGGCGGGACCGCTCCCGACTTTAACGGGATTCCCTTTTAATCCAAACGGCACCTTTACAACTATATAAAAGATTGGAGCAATCAAGTCAATAGTGAAATTTCATGCCATGCAGAAGGAGGGGACTGACATCTGTTTGAAGCTCCCTACAGTCACGCCTTGGCGGGACGGGAAATGCACTCGCTGTGCAGTTCAAATAGTACCTAGGTTGAGCGGTTCAACGTTCAAGGTTCCGGGTTAATGAACCCTTACAGGATCAACCCAAGAAAGTTACGTTTCAATAGAGCCGACAAGTGATTTTCACCCAACGGTTGCAAGAGACCAACCCTGATATTGAGTTGTAACATTAAGTAATATCAAGAGTTAATAACCTTTGAACCTAGAACCCCTGAACCTAGAACCGATCAGTTTAGTTGGTTTTTAGATTGTTTTCGTCTTCGGCAATTAAATCCATCAAATATTGTCCATATTCGTTTTGTATCATTGGAGCTGCAAGCTTGGCGAGCTGTTCTTTGTCGATGTAGCCCAGGCTGTAGGCAATTTCTTCAATACATGATATTTTAAGTCCCTGGCGCTGCTGAATGGCTTCAACAAAACTGGCGGCTTGTTGCAGGGCTTCCTGGGTTCCGGTGTCCAGCCAGGCAAAACCTCTTCCCAGAAGTTCGACCCTGAGTTGACCTCTTTCCAGATACGCCATATTAACGTCCGTAATTTCAAGCTCTCCCCGCGCCGATGGTTTGAGGTTGGCGGCGATGTTGACCACATCGTTGTCGTAAAGATAGAGACCGGGCACGGCGTAATTCGATTTGGGCTTTTTGGGCTTCTCCTCGATCCCGAGGACATTGCCGTCAACGTCGAATTCCACAACACCGTAACGTTGAGGGTCCTTTACCAGGTATCCGAAAATCAAACCACCCTGCTGGAGTTGAACCGCATTTTTTAAAATTCTGGTAAAATTGTGGCCGTAAAATATATTGTCTCCCAGAATCAGGCAAACCGGGTCATTGCCAATGAACGCTTTGCCGATAATAAAGGCCTGTGCTATCCCTTCCGGCTTTGGCTGGGTTTCAAAGGAGAAAGAAAGCCCCAGTTGCGAGCCGTCTCCCAGGAGCTTTTGAAATAAACGTGAATCCTCGGGTGTGGAAATAAAAAGTATTTCCCGAATACCTGCCAGCATTAAAACGGACAGTGGATAATAGACCATGGGCTTGTCATATACCGGCAAGAGCTGCTTGCTTACCACACGGGTTATTGGATAAAGTCGTGATCCGGAGCCGCCTACTAAAATTATCCCCTTCATAAATATAATTCCTTTTATTTTTCACTAAAAACCAATAACAGATAACCAATAACGGATAACACCTAATTGAGTTTTGACTCAATTAGGATGCCAGTTTTACTTCAATCATGATCAGTGGTTCTGTTCCGGGGTTTTCCAGCTCAGCGGATTGGCTGGCAGAAAGATCTACAGACTGCCCTTTATTTAGCAGCTTGTCTTGATTCTGCAAAGTCGTCTTGACCTTGCCTTTGAGCACGAACAACTGTTTTGCCGCGGAAGTGTCGGTTTTTATTTGAAGTGCCGAGCCCGGATATACGATCAGCTTTGCAATCCTGAAATCACCTTGCAGATCCAGCACGGTGAAGGTCCCCCAGTGGTGATGTACGGTCTTATGCTTTTGATATTCCCGACGGCCCTTTTCCTTGAGTCTGGTAACAATCGATTTTACATCCCTGCTGGTTTCTATATCTGAAACAAACACAGAGTCCGGCGTTTCCACAACAACCATGTTTTGGATGCTGTTGGTTGCGATAAGCCGTTCATATCCCATAATAAAACAGTTTTCGGTATCCTTGGTGATCACATCACCGCCGATAACATTGCCGTCGGCATCTTTTGGAAGAAAATCATAAAGAGATTTCCAGGATCCAATGTCGCTCCAGCCAAAATCTGACGGCAAAACAGCGCCTTTATCCGTTTTCTCCATCACAGCATAATCGATGGATATATTCGGCAACTGTTCATATGATTCCAGAGATGCGGTACCTGCGGTTAAATCTAACTGTTGCATTTTTTTCAAAAGTTCAGGGTGGTGAATTTCCAGTTCATTGATCATCACGGATGCTTTAAAGGCAAACATGCCGCTGTTCCAGAAAAAATTACCGCTTTCAAGATAATACTTTGCCGTCTTTAAATCCGGCTTTTCAACAAACCGTTTTAACGCAAAGGCCTGCTCGGGCAATTTTCCAGCGCCCTCAATGTATCCATAGCCGGTTTCAGGATAGTGGGGGGTGATTCCGAACGTCACGATGTAATCCATCTTGGCAAGCTTGATGGCGGACCGTAATTTTGCATGAAATGTGTCAATGTTGCGAATGACATGATCGGCCGGAAAAATGCATAATACAGCATCTTCTTTCTTTTTTAAAATAAGCAGTATCGCCAGAAGAATAGCCGGGGCCGTATTGCGGCCGCAAGGTTCGCCTATTATTTTGTCACCGGAAGCAATACCGATTTCCTCCATATGCCTGGCGATCTCGTGAAAATGCTCCTGGCCGCAGACAATGCGAATATTTTCCGTTGCAAGCACCGGCGCCAACCGTTTAATGGTACTTTGGATAAGGGATTCGTCGCCCATGAATTTAACAAGCTGTTTGGGATAGAGCTCCCTTGAAACCGGCCAAAGACGCGTCCCTGATCCACCGGCCAGCAGCACCGGGTAAACATTTGTTAGATCTTCCGACATCCTGCATTTTCCCTTCCCTTTTCAGTTCGCTCTTTTTTTGGCCAAAAATACTGTGTTAATGATTGCTCAAGATGCTTGTTAAATGGAATAAACGCTTAATTTTAAATATATTCACTTTGGCCCCGGCTCGTCCGGGTTAGGCATAATGGGCTTTGATCCAATCCTGGTATTCCCCGCTTTTAACCCGTTCAACCCACTTGCGGTTGGCCCGATACCACTCAATCGTATCACGGATACCGGTTTCAAAAGATGCTTGCGGGACCCAGTCAAGTTCCCGTTTCAACTTTGTAAAATCAATGGCATAGCGCCGGTCATGACCGGGCCTGTCTTTTACAAAGGTAATCAGCTCCCGGCGGGGCCGATTGTCACTCAATTGATTGATCTCATCCAAAATATCACAGATCATTTCAACAATGGTAATGTTTTCCATCTCATTATCACCGCCCACATTGTATATCTCACCTGTCTTTCCGTGTTTCATAATGGTCCAGACTGCCTTACAGTGATCTGCGACATAGAGCCAGTCCCTGACATTGCGACCGTCTCCGTAAAGCGGCAGGGATTTTCCTTCAAACCCGTTAAGGATCATCAGCGGAATCAGCTTGTCCGGAACCTGGTAGGGGCCGTAATTATTCGAGCAATTGGAGATAGTCATGGGCAGCCCATAGGTCTTGTAGTAAGCCCGCATCAGATGATCGGCAGAGGCCTTGGAAGCCGAATACGGGCTGTTGGGTTTATAAGGCGTTGTTTCCGTAAAATAGCCTTCCGGCCCCAGGCTGCCGTATACTTCGTCCGTGCTGATATGGTGAAATCTTATTATTTGATTTTGCCGTGACCGGGCCGCTTCCAGCAGATTAAATGTCCCCACTATGTTGGTCTGGATAAAAGCATCCGGTTTCACGATGGAGCGGTCCACATGGGATTCAGCGGCAAAATGGCATACGCTGTCGATTTCGTAGTTGTCGAATATTTCGTTCATGCGAATTACATCGCAGATATCGGCCTTTATAAAAACATATCGATTTTCAAAATCGAGCTCAATATCAGTAAGGTTTTCGGGGTTGCCGGCATAAGTCAGCTTGTCCACATTCACGACGCGTCCTTTAAAATCGGATTCAGTCAGCAGATATCTGATAAAATTCGCACCGATGAACCCGCACCCGCCGGTAATGAGCATGTTCTGCATGATACTACCTTGTTAAAAGGAAATTTTTACGATAGGGCCTCGTTAATCAATTTATCGCCAAAACCGGCGATAAATCGATCCAGATCATCCTGCCAGGCAGCCATGATGTTGATATCCATTTCCTTAAGGCGCCGATTTTCCAGAATCGAATTTTGCGGTCTTATCGCCGGTGTTGGATATTCAGCACTGGAGCAAGGAACCACCGCATGCGGCACCCCCATCTTTTCCAGAAAATACTTCGCCAGTTGATACCAGCTGCAATACCCTTCTGCCGATGCATGATAAGTGCCCCGACAATTTTTATCAATCAATTTTGTGATTTGAAGTGCAAGTCGATGGGACCAGGTCGGCGAACCGTACTGGTCATTCACTACCTTGATTTCATTTTTGGGATTTTTCACGGCCAGTTTCAGCATGGTTTTAAGAAAATTGTGACCGTTGACACCATACATCCAGGCTGTTCGCAGTATTATATGCTGGTCAGTTGTTTCTCGTACCAGTTTTTCCCCCTCAAGTTTAGTAATCCCGTAATAAGAAAGCGGGTTAAGCTCATCATCTTCCACATAAGGCTCGGGGATTTTTTTCCGGCCGTCGAAAACATAATCCGTAGAGATATGCACCAACCGACCGCCATGTTTTTGCACGCCCACAGCCAGATTTTCGGCCCCCTTCACATTGACGTCCCAGGCCAGTTCCCTTTCGGTTTCGCAATTATCGACGTGGGTATAGCCGGCACAATTTATGATGATCTCCGGGAGAAAATCCGCCACTTTTTTTTCTACATCCGCAAAAATCGCGACATCAATATCTTCAAGGTCTAATGATATAACATTATGTTTTTGCTCCAAAATCTGAGTGCAATCGCTGCCGAGCTGCCCTTTTCCGCCCATAACCATGATTCTCATAGATGCTTACCTTTTCTCTTTAATCTCAAATAATTATCGTCACTTTTATTAGATAGCCTTTAGGTTGTCAAGAAAAACGGATTGCAGTGCGGCCTATGACATATGCTTAATTTCAAAGCGGCACATTTTTCTTAATGCGGCACTTATAATAAAATTTAAATGGTTGACAAAAAAAACCTTGTTGCTAATTGTTGCATCAGGATAAAAAAAGTCGGCCGGCTCGTTCCCAATTGTGCCTTTGTGGCAAATCCCTGTTGGTACCGTATTGGCAGAAACAGGAGCATGTAATGAAAAATTTAATTGAAAACAGATTGCTGCAGATTAGAAAATCCATTTTCGAAAGCGATCTTGATACCTTTTTGGTTCTGGTGGAGGAAAACCGGCGTTATTTGAGCGGCTTTATCGGCGAAGACACCCAGTTTGATGAATCCGCCGGCGCCCTTTTAATCACCGATAATGAACTTATCCTGGCCACGGACTCTCGCTTTGAGCTGCAGGCCGCCAACGAGGCACCTCTTTATGAGATATTCTGTTATAAGGAAGGTTTGCCCAAAGCACTGCCCGATCTATTGAAACGTCTTCAGTCCAAAAAGCTTGGCTTTGAAAGCACCCGCCTGTCGTATTCTCAGCATAAAAAAATCGTTGAACAGTTGAGTTCAGTTGACCGGCAAGTTGAGCTGGTTGATACGGAAGGCCTGGTGGAAAACCTGCGGGTGATTAAATCAGAAATAGAAATTGAAGCAACCAAAAAGTCGCTGGCGATGGCCGAATCAGTATTCAGGGATTTTACCAATACTATTATTCCCGGTATGACGGAAAAAGAGGCGGCCTGGGCCATGGAAAAGGGTATGCGTGAAAGCGGTGCAGACAGTTTGTCGTTTCCAACTATCGTGGCCTCCGGCCCCAACAGTGCCCTGCCCCATGCAATTCCCGGCGACCGGAAATTTAAGGTGGGAGAACCGATTCTCTTTGACTGGGGAGTAAAGCTAAACGGTTACTGTTCGGACATATCCCGAACAGTTGTTATCGGCCGGCCGGATGATACTTTCAAAAAAGTTTATCAAACCGTGCTGGATGCCCAGCAAAAGGCTCTCGATGCCATTAGGCCGGGGATGAGTTCCAAGGCTGTTGATGAAATTGCACATACCCATATCGACAATATGGGCTTTAAAAATAAATTCGGTCACGGACTGGGACACGGTACCGGACTTTCCGTTCACGAAGCACCGCGACTGAACCCTTTTAAAGATACGATTTTAGAGCCCGGCATGCTGTTTACGGTTGAACCGGGTATATATCTTGCCGACTGGGGCGGCATCCGGCTCGAGAACATGGCGGTGGTAACCCAGGGCGGAGTTGAAGTGCTGAATAGCCTCGAATCTTCGGACTTCTTGATCAACGTTTAGTCATTTGTCATTCGTCATTGGTCATTAGCAAAAAATTGCTGCTAAACATAAAGAGCACTTCTTAAAATGGAAAGTACGTTTTTATCTGCCCCCTCAAGGCTGGCAAGCCGCTCCTCAAACGAAGTGCTCCTCAAGCGCAGCGCTCAATAATCAGTGACTAATAATACACATAATTTGAAACATTTTAATTTGGACAAAACTTAAAAAGCCTGCTTAGAATATCCCCATGCCTTCACTTGACGTTATTGTTGATCAGTATATAAATTACCTGATTCTCGAAAAGGGCCTTTCAAAAAACACGATTGAATCCTACAGCCGGGATATTTCCAGATATGTTGAATATCTAAAACAAAAAGGGGGCAAGCAGATTTCAGATGCTGAC
>NZ_JAZFTO010000172.1:0-8561 GCF_036446775.1 Candidatus Desulfatibia sp. | reverse complement strand
TCACTTCCCCTTATATACCGGCTTGCGTTTTTCCTGAAAAGCAGCCAGGCCTTCGCGGCGGTCTTCGGTGGGGACGGTTACCCAGTAAGCCTTCGATTCGATGTCGAGGCCGGTGTGAAGATCTGTCTCAAGTCCGTAATTTATGGCGTACTTGGCCTGCTCGATGGCGATGGGACCGGTTTCACATATCATGGCGGCCATTTTCCGGCATGCGTCCATAAGCACATCCGGCCCGCAGGTTTGATTTACAAGACCGATCTGCAGCGCTTCTTGAGCGTCAACTCGTCGCCCGGTGAAGATGAGCTCTTTGGCTTTTCCGCGTCCAATGAGTCGCGGAAGTCTCTGGGTCCCTCCGGCACCGGGAATAATGGCCAGGCGGGTTTCGCTGAGGCCCATGGAAGCGCTTGTTGCGGCGATGCGGATATCGCAGGCCAGAGCGAGTTCGGTTCCGCCGCCCAGCGCAACACCGTTGACAGCGGCAATCACCGGCTTGTTCAAAAACTCGATGGCCGTAAAAAGGTTTCGGATAGTAAAAATAAAATCCTTGACCTGCACTTCGTTGAGTGTGGCCCGTTCCTTAAGATCCGCGCCGGCGCAGAAGGCCTTTTGACCGGCCCCGGTAATGATGATCACCCGAATGTCCGTTTTAAATCTCAGGGCCTCGATTTGCTCCTTAAGGGCCTGCAGCAGGGCCAAATTAAAGGAATTCATCACTTTTGGACGGTTCAGTGTCAGCACAGCCACACCGTCTTTTTCTTCTGCCAAAAGAACTTGATCGGACATAATTTTTTCCTTTCAGGCAGCTCTTACCTAAACTGATCGGTTCTAGGTTCAGGGTTCTAGGTTCAAAGGTTATAACATCTTGACATTACTTAATGTTACAACTCAATGTCAGGATTGGTCTCTTGCACCCATAGGGTGAAAATTATTTGCCGTCTCTATTGAGGCATAACTCTTTTGGGTTGAGCCTGCAAGGGCTCATTAACCCGGAACCCCTGGCCCAGACCTGATTTCGAGAAGTTGGACCCAAGGCATATGTTTTTAATAGCAGAGGGTTGATCTTCTTGATAACGGCCGTCGCACCAGGGCGGGCTTGAACGTTGAACCGCTCAACCTAGGTCTTGCAATTTGTCGCCGAAAATATAGAAGCAATTGAAAATGACAAATATCAACAGCCGATATAACGCGATATCACAATGCGCTGAACTTCGGAAGTCCCTTCGCCGATGTCCAGAAGTTTCTGATCGCGGTAGAATCTCTCCACGTGGTATTCCTTCATCAAACCGTATCCGCCGTGGATCTGAACGGCATGATTCACCACTCGGCCCATGACTTCCGAGCCGTAGAGCTTTGCCATGGCCGCTTCTTTTCCGAAGGGGCGATTCTGATCCCTCAGCCAGCAAGCTTTGTAAAGGAGGTTGCGGGCGCACTCGATTTCAACGGCGCAATCGGCCAGCTTAAAAGCCACTGCCTGGAATTTGCTGATGGGCTGTCCAAACTGCACTCTATTTTTAGCATATTTAAGGGCGGCCTCATAAGCTCCCTGGGCTCCGCCAACTCCCATGGCGGCGATGGAAAGCCTGCCGCCGTCAAGGGTGGTGAGCATCTGGCGAAACCCATCCCCTTTTTGGCCAAGGATGTTTTCCCGCGGAATTTTAACTTCATCGAAATAAAGCTCAGCGGTATCCGAGGCCCGCCACATCATCTTTTTGTGCATGGGAACAGCCTTAAAGCCGGGCATTCCATGCTCAACCAGAAAACAGGTGTATTCCGGCTTTCCGCTGGCAAGGGTCCCGGTAACCGTCTGGACCGTGACTCCCATGGAAAGCTCACAAGCAGCATTGGTTATGAAAATCTTTGATCCGTTCAGCACCCAGTTGTTACCATCGGGGACAGCCGTGGTTTTGCTTCCTCCGGCATCACTGCCGTCGGTAGGTTCGGTTAGACCAAAGCCCCAGAGCGCCTTTCCGGCACAAAGCTTAGGAAGATATTTTTGTTTCTGTTTTTCGGTGCCGTAGTAGTATATGGGCCCGATTCCCAATGAGTTTCCGGCTGCTATAGTTGCGGCCTGAGAACCGTCCACTCTGGCAATCTCCTCAACGGCAATGATATAAGACAGATAGTCCATGCCCTGGCCATCATACTCTTCGGAAACAAACATGCCGAAAAGACCGATTTCTCCCATTTTTTCGGTAAGTTGCGGAGAGAATTCCTCGTTCTCATCCAGTTCGAGAGCTACGGGGGCTATTTCGCTCTGGGCAAATTTTCGCACTTCTTTGCGAATCATTTCCTGTTCTTTGGTCAAATCGAAATCCAAGGCAACCCTCCTTAATTAAATCGCTTTGCGATTTAATATAAACAAGATAATGTTTGAAAGATAGCATATCATATTTAGACTGAATTTCTAACAGAGAATTTATTGGACTTTAAAGTACGGACGTGCTTTTGGCTAAAATTCCAGCCGCCCGCTATACATGTGGTCGTTGACCTTCTTTATTGAGCGAGCGCTCGGTCATAACTGTGTGATTGTTACTTGCCCCGGGCGTTATTGTCAATGAATAAAATCGTATTGCAATTTCATGAAACTTCCGCAAGCCCAGTTAGGGCGGGATCTTCGCTGTGCTGCCATAAGCTTGCGGGATCTTATAATCGGGGTGTTCTATGGAATCGCGAAGCAATTGTATAGCTTGACAAGGAAAACCCAAATATGCTAACAAAAATGAACGAGCGCTCAATCAGAATTGTTAAATATTTATTTTTTACGGAAACTTGCAGGGGAGAATAATGGCATCTTTCGACAGCACAAAAGATATACCGACCCAGATCAAAAATCCCAAGCTTGTCAAGCAACGACATCGTCAGATTGTTGATGCTGCACTCCAACTCTTTATTAAGCATGGATTTCACAAGACCACAACCCGCAGGATCGCCGCTGCCGCAGGAATTTCCATAGGTTCATTGTATGAATATATCTCTTCAAAGGAGGACATCCTGTACCTGGTTTGCGATGCAATTCATGCCGAGGTTGAGCGTGGTGTCTCGGAAGCCATGGCCCGCGCCGCCGCCGGTCGTAATTCTCTGGGAGAAGTGATCCGGGAGTATTTTCTGGTATGTCACCGCATGAGCGATCATATTCTGCTGATCTATCAGGAAACCCAATCTTTGCCGCCGCAATGGCGCAAAAAAGTCCTTGAAAACGAGGTCCGTATCACTGGTATTTTTATGGAAGTTATGGCGAATCTATTTTCAACCGGCGATTTGCCTCAGCTGAGTGACCGCGCTATGGAACTTATCGCCCATAATATTTCCGTTTTAGGACATATGTGGACCTTTCGGCGCTGGTTTCTGGCCCGCCACTACAGCATTGAAGATTATATTGAGCTGCAGAGCAGATTTATCCTGGGACTTTTCGAGTAGTGCTTGTAGCAGGATACAGGATGCTGGTTGGAGCGTAGCGGAAATCCCGATTTATCGGGGATACTGATTACTGGATACTGGGTGCCGGAATCCAAAATCCGCGATCCAAAATCCAAAATCAACATAAGGGGGGGGCATGAGTGTTAAAACTGAAGTATACAAGCCCAAACATAATATCCGCGTCGTTACGGCCACATCTCTTTTTGACGGGCATGACGCCGCCATAAATATCATGCGCCGCATCCTACAGGACAGTGGTGTGGAAGTTATCCATCTCGGCCATAACCGCTCGGTCCGGGAAATCGTCGATGCCGCTATCCAGGAGGACGTTCAGGGAGTGGCCATATCGAGCTACCAGGGCGGGCATGTTGAATTCTTCAAATACGTTGTGGATCTTTTGAAAGAAGCCGGCGGCTCCCATATCAAAGTTTTCGGCGGCGGCGGCGGGGTCATCGTGTTAGAAGAGATCAGAGAACTGCAAGCCTACGGTGTTACCAAGATATATTCCCCCGAAGACGGTGCCAGAATGGGCCTGCAAGGCATGATCAATCATATGGTTCAACATTTGGATTTTTCAACTGTTCAGATGAATGATTTTGACTTCGACAAACTATCTCCGGACAACAAATATTTGGTTGCCAACCTTATTACAGCGGTTGAACAGGCCCAGGCCCGGGAAAATGGGCATCTTGCCCGCCTCAGGGCCGAACTTAGCAAAAAGATTGGCAACCGCAAAATCCCGGTGCTGGGAATAACCGGTACCGGCGGGGCCGGCAAATCCTCTCTGACCGATGAGCTTATTCTGCGCCTCCTCCACGACATCAAAGATATAAATCTGGCAATTATCAGCTGTGATCCTTCCAGGCGCAAAACCGGCGGAGCGCTTTTAGGCGACAGAATTCGCATGAACGCCATCAACAATCCCAGGGTTTACATGCGCAGCCTGGCTACCCGCCGCTCACAAACGGAAATCCCCCTTGTACTGGCGGAAGCCATCGAGGTTGCTAAAGCGGCCGGCTTTGACCTTATTATTGTCGAAACCGCAGGTATCGGGCAGGGTGATTCCAGCATTATCGCCCTGGTGGATGTGGCGATCTACGTAATGACCAGCGAATTTGGTGCCGCTTCCCAGCTCGAAAAGATCGCCATGCTCGATTTTGCCGACCTGGTGGTCGTTAACAAGTATGAAAAACGCGGAGGCGAAGATGCTGTGCGGGATGTCCGCAAGCAGGTGCAGCGCAACCGCAAAGCCTGGGACCGCCCGCCCGCTGAGATGCCAGTTTTTGGAGCCATTGCTTCCAAATTCAATGACGACGGCGTTACCGCCCTGTATCACGCTGCTCTGGATGTACTGGCGGAAAAATGCGGAATTGTTTTGGAATCGAGCTTACCAAGAACCAGCGTGCGCTCTTCCACATCCAAAACCATCATTATCCCGCCGCCGCGCGTCCGTTACCTTGCGGAAATCGCGGACACGGTCAGGGAATATCATCGCCGGACCAAAAATCAGGCGGACGTTGCTCGCAAAATCTGGCATTTGCAAGAAACCGCTAAAGCCGTCAGCAGTGGAGATCTTGCGGAAAATACCTCCGATCTTCTGGCGCGGCTTAAAGTGGAGGTCCAAAAAACCGAGCGTTTGCTGGACAAGGAAACGACGCATCTTATTAAAGAATGGGAAAAGATCAAAAAGACTTACAGCCAGGACGAACTTGTCTACCGGGTTCGAAATCGGGAAATTAAGGTCCCGCTGACTTTTCAATCGCTGTCGCATACCAAGATTCCCAAGATTGCGCTTCCCAAGTTCAAGGATCCCGGTGAAATCTATACCTGGCTGCGGGAAGAGAATATACCGGGTCGCTTTCCGTTTACCGCCGGTGTTTTTCTGTTAAAACGCATTGATGAAGACCCGACCCGCATGTTTGCCGGGGAAGGCGATCCGGCCAGAACCAACAGCAGGTTCAAACTGCTGTCGGAAAACTATGAGGCCAAGCGTTTGTCGACGGCGTTTGACTCTGTAACCCTGTACGGATACGACCCGGACAAACGTCCTGATATCTATGGCAAAGTGGGCACCTCCGGGGTCAGTATCTGTACCCTGGACGACGTTAAGGTTCTATATGACGGTTTTGAGCTGTGTGCACCCAATACGTCGGTCTCCATGACCATCAACGGCCCGGCACCCATCATGCTGGCCATGTTTTTGAATACCGCTATCGACCAGCAGGTCGATGCCTTCAAGTCCGCAAACCAGCGCGAGCCCACTGAAAAGGAGTACAACGAAATCCGCCGCAAAACCCTGGCTAATGTGCGCGGTACCGTCCAGGCCGATATTTTGAAGGAGGACCAGGGGCAGAACACCTGTATTTTTTCAATCGAATTTGCTCTGAAAATGATGGGAGACATCCAGGAGTATTTCATTGAAAACGACATTCGTAATTTCTATTCGGTTTCCATTTCGGGATACCACATAGCAGAAGCCGGCGCCAACCCGATCACCCAGCTGGCTCTCACCCTGGCCAACGGGTTTACCTATGTGGAATATTATCTGTCACGGGGAATGTCCATCGACAGCTTTGCACCCAGTCTCTCCTTTTTCTTTTCCAGCGGTATGGACCCTGAGTATTTGGTCATCGGCAGGGTTGCCAGGCGCATCTGGGCCATTGCTTTAAAACAAAACTACAAAGGTTCCGAGCGCAGTCAAATGCTGAAATATCACATCCAGACTTCAGGGCGCTCGCTGCACAGCCAGGACGTCCAGTTCAACGACATCCGCACAACGCTCCAGGCCCTCTGTGCCATATATGACAACTGCAACAGTCTGCACACCAATGCTTTTGACGAGGCTATCACCACCCCTAGCCATGAGTCGGCACGGCGGGCTTTGGCGATTCAGCTGATCATTAACCGCGAGTGGGGTCTGGCCGGGAATGAAAACATGTATCAGGGAAGCTTCGTGGTCGAAGAGCTGACGCAGCTGGTGGAAGAAGCGGTCCTAATGGAATTCGACCGGATTACCGAACGCGGCGGTGTTCTGGGGGCCATGGAAACCGGCTATCAGCGCAGTAAAATTCAGGAAGAATCGCTTTATTATGAAAATTTAAAGCATACCGGAGAGTTGCCCTTAATTGGCGTTAACACCTTCCGTGATCCGGATGCCAACCTGGAGGAGTTGGCTGAATGTGTTGAACTGACCCGAGCTACCGAAGCTGAAAAACAGTCGCAGCTGGCGCGCCTTGAAGCTTTCAAAAAGCGCCATGAGAAGACATCCCCGGCGGCCCTGCAGCGTCTCCAGGAAGCAGCCTTGTCCGGAAGCAACATATTTGCCGAACTTTTGGAAGCCGTCAAGGTGTGCTCTCTCGGCCAGATTACGCAGGCGCTGTATGATGTGGGGGGGCGGTATAGACGTAACATGTAAATATTTTCAGCTCATAAATGGTTATTTTTCCGATGAGCGGCGTTCTCCGCGGGTTTCCGCCCTCGACGTACTAAAGTACGCCTCGGGCAAAAACCCTTGTGCGGCCTTGCTCATCAAAAAAATCCCTCATTTATGAACTGAAAATTTGCTGTTTAATTTATAGATTGGAAAATGAAGGGAGAAGAGCATGAGAGAAGCAGCCATAGTAAGTGCGGTGCGAACGCCGTTGGGCGACTTTAACGGCTCATTGAGCGGCATCGGGGCAACCAAGCTGGGCGCCGTTGTGATTGAAGCGGCCGTTCAAAGGGCAGGAATTGAAAAGGAAGCGGTGAATGAAGTCATCATGGGGATGGTGCTTCCGTGCGGCTACGGCCAGAACCCGGCCAGACAGGCCGCATTGATGGCAGATATGCCCTGGGCCGTGGAATGCATTACGGTCAATAAAGTCTGCGGTTCGGCCTTAAAATCGGTGATGCTTGCGGCCCAGGCCATCCAGGTCGGTGACGCCGACGTTGTGGTTGCCGGCGGCATGGAAAATATGAGCATGGCGCCGTATTATCTCGCAAAGGCGCGTTTCGGATATCGCATGGGGCCGGGCAAGCTTGAGGATCACATGGTGCATGACGGGCTCTGGGATATTGTCAACGATTTTCATATGGGCATATCCAATGAGCTTTGCAGCGAAAAATATAATATCAGCCGTAAAGATCAGGATCAATTTGCCGCCGAGTCTTACCGCCGGACACTTGAGGCCATCAGTGCGGGACGTTTCAAAGATGAGATTATGCCTGTCGAAGTCCCTCAACGGAAGGGAGATCCTGTTTTTTTCAGTGAAGATGAATGCCCCCGGGAAACCGGCTATGACTTTTTGTCAAAAATGAAGCCCGCTTTTAAAAAGGACGGCGTCGGTACCGCCGGCAACGCTTCCATCATCAGTGACGGCGCTGCGGCGGTGGTAGTCATGTCGAAAGAGAAAGCAGTCGAAATGGGGTGCCGCATCATGGCCACCATAGGGGCCCAGGCATCCTACGGTTTGGATGCCAAGTATCTTCTGGTAGCCCCGATTTGGTCCATCCCCAAGTGCCTGGATAAAGAAGGCATTACTATTGATGATGTCGATCTTTTTGAAATCAACGAGGCTTTCAGCGGCTCCACGGCGGCTGTATTAAAAGAACTTGATCTGGACTCTGCCAAGGTGAACGTAAACGGCGGCAGTGTGGCCCTGGGGCACCCTATCGGGGCCAGCGGCTGCCGAATACTTGTCACCCTTTTAAATGAAATGATCAGGCAGGATAAAAAAATCGGGATGGCTTCCCTGTGTCTCGGCGGCGGTGAAGGGGTCTCACTTCTGGTCAAAAGATGAACATCAAACATCGAACGTCCAACATCGAATGATGAATGAGAAGAAAAGGACGGATGAACATCGAACATCGAACGTCCAACATCGAATGATGAATAAAAAAAAGAATGAAATTAAATTGCAGAGCGGAGCGACATCATTATTCGATGTTCAACGTTGGACGTTCGATGTTCGATGTTCAGCCTGTCTGTGTGGGTCTGCGGCTATTAATTAAAAATAAGGAGAGAGTATGGAAATAAAAACATTTGGTGTTGTCGGCGCCGGGCAGATGGGCACTGGAATCGCCCAGGTTGCCGCTGCCAGCGGCTTGAATGTTATCATGAGCGATGTCAAGAGCGGGTTTGTCAAGAAAGGTCTGAAAACCATAAC
>NZ_JAZFTO010000171.1:0-4879 GCF_036446775.1 Candidatus Desulfatibia sp. | reverse complement strand
TTTATAAACACAGAGGCCGTGATGTGCATGGCATTGACCAGTACCAATCCTTCCTTGATGCCGCTCTCCTTCAGGCAGGTATCAACCTGAGGGGTAATGTTGATAAGTGCTCGCCGGGTGGGCACCTCAAACCACAATTCTTTGCGATAGCTTTTCATGGGTTTCTCCTCACATACGGATTTATGACTAGTTTTATCATAGTTTCTATTTAAATTCATCCATAATATGTCGCGACGTTCTTAACATGCACATCGAATCATAATATCCGGGCTATTGATGTTTATTTTTTCATGTTATACCCTAATTGTGCCAAAACACAATTAGGGAGGGGCCAGGGATCAGGGGGCAGAAAATGAGTTTTGCTTTATGAGTTATATCTCATTTAGACTGGCGTTATAAAATTCAGATGGAATTTGTTTCCTGACCCCCGACCCCTGACAACTTTCATAAAATCGTGTTACGATTTTATGAAACGCGGCTACGCCGCTCTGTTTGGCGAAAGGCTAAAATTCCTATCCCCATATCAAGCTACGGGGTATTTCGGAATTTTTGCCACAGCTTTTCGTGCTGCGGCACCGCACTTTCACCTTAATAAAGTATTTATCTTTTTTTATTTGAATTCATCCCGCGCGGCAAGCAGCGGGATGAATTAAAATTTGAGCTGATATCGATGACTCCCTTAAAGATCACTAAATCGGGCCGGAAAAGAAACAAGCTCATCATGGCCGTGGTGGCGAATTCGGCCGGTGAGATCTTTGAACTTGAAGGGTATGCTGCCGTGGGCATGGCAGGGTCGCTGCGCGGGCCGCTGAGATTGGATCAAACCATCAACATGCCATATGGCGGCGAACTGATGCTGCTGCCGGACAGAAAACCCGTGTTGTTTAACATGGAAACAGGCCTGTTAGAAACGCTCAAAGTGAACCCGTCTATGCCCGGCGAAGAGATATTTCCGGTGGCTGCCTTTAATTCGCCCGGTTACGTTACGATGTATGTCAGCGCCTATAATGAAGATAAGGAGGCCGGGTATCTGCCTCTTTTTTCATATGGAGCGGTTGGGTGGCACAAGGGCAGGTTCAGATGCGCCTTGATTCGTGTAGACCGCGAAAGACGGCAGGATCTGCGGTTGATGAAAAGCGAGGATGTCGCCGTTGGAATTCATAAAATGCAGCAGAAGATGCCGGACAACCGGCTGGAAAAACACCTCGAAAAATGCGCCTTGAAATATGGATGCCCGGCGGCCAAGAATTTCTTTTTGGGCAGATATGAGGCACCGCTGCCGACGTCCGGACATTGCAACGCCCGCTGTCTGGGGTGTTTGTCTTTTCAAAAAAGCGGCAAGATTTCCGTCAGTCAGGAGAGGATCGCTTTTCAGCCGACTTCAGCGGAAATCGCCGAAGTCGCCCTGGAGCACATCCGGAAGGTAAAAAAGAGCGTTGTCAGCTTTGGGCAGGGATGCGAAGGCGACCCCCTATTGGCGGCGGACGTTATCGCACCGGCTATAGAAAAGATACGTTCCGTTACCTTGCGCGGAACCATCAACATGAACACCAACGGCAGCCGCCCCGATACCCTTAAAAGACTTTTTGATGCCGGCCTCGACAGCATCCGCATCAGCTTGAACAGCGTCCGTCGAGAATGTTACGATATCTACTTTCAACCAAAGGGCTATGATTTCAATGATGTGATCAAAAGTGCTGATATTGCCATTAGTCGTAAAAAATTTGTAGCCGTCAACTATCTGAGCAGCCCCGGTTTTACTGATACTCCGCAAGAGTTAGACGCCCTGATCGCTTTTATCCGGCAGCATCGCATCAACATGATCCAGTGGCGCAACCTTAACTTTGACCCGCTCAGATACTGGCGCATTATGGAGAGTGCCGCCCAACACGGAAAACCCATGGGCATGCAGAATGTACTGCGCCGTATTCAAAAACTGTTTCCGGATGTAAAATACGGTTACTTTAATCCCCCCAAAGAAAAGTTCAAATAAAATCGCTGCGCGATTTTATACATTTATTTTTTCTCTCTTTCATATAACAAAGTCTTAGCAAGTTAAAATAACCAATTACGAATTCACCAAACAGTGCATATTTAAGAGAAAAAATTATGAAATGGATCGAAGCCAAAGTTGTATTTGATTTTTATGACAGGCGGCTGGCAGTGGATCTGATTGCAAACCTTTTTCATGAGTTCGGGCTGCAGGGCGTTGTCATTGAGGACCCCGAGATTGCTCCTGAAGAAGACTGGGGGGAAGATGCCGTTGATTTGCCGGAACAGAATGCGGTGATCGGATATTTTCGGGAAGATGATAAAGCCGCCGAACGTTGTCGGATTCTTGAACAAAAGCTTAAAAGACTAGAAAAAGCCACCGGCATTAAGAGCCGCATTTTTTATTCTCAAATGGATGAAGCCGACTGGTCTGAAGCGTGGAAATCTTATTTCCGGCCCCAAAAAATCGGAGCCGCGATTGTCGTAAAGCCGACCTGGTGCGAATACTCTCGATCCGAAGAAGAAATCGTACTGGAGATCGATCCGGGTATGGCGTTTGGGACCGGCACCCATCCGACTACGACGTTGTGTATCGAGATGATTGCATCCTATCTGGGGAAGGGCGATTCATTTCTTGATGTGGGTACCGGTTCGGGCATACTGATGATCGCCGCCGCCAAGTTAGGTGCCGCCCGGCTGGTGGGAATCGATAATGATGAGGAAGCAGTGAAAATAGCCCACCGGAACATGCTGCAAAACCGCATTGAAAGCGAAATATTCAAGATAACAACCAACAACCTTGTCGATGGGGTGGATGAACAATTTGATCTGGCTGTCGCCAATATTTCATCCGACGCTGTTATAGAATTGCTGGACAGCATTAGCGACGTTCTGACTCAAAAAGGCATCTTCATATGCGCGGGTATTGTTGAAAAAAATAAAATAGAGGTTGTTCAAAAAATGAAAAGCCTTGGGTTTGAAATCATCGATACCCGTGCCAAAGAAGATTGGGTCGTAGTTGCCGGGAGGATTTCCGGTGTCACGATATCAGGTTCTTGATTTCGTCCAAAAGCGGTGGTTTTAATTCCCGCCATTGCGGCGTGATGGCTTTATCTGCATGCCAGGTAAATTCGACCGCTTCGAATCTTTCCAGTATAACATGCTCGCTGTCCACGCCATATTTACTCTCGGGATAATATTCAACCCACAACATGCGCTGGGGATTGAGGTTAAATTTTTTTACGACCTGAGTGGCAACATGACTGGTACAACTTTTAACTGACATTTTACTGTCGGGCACATCAGAGACTATCGCGATAATGCGGTGCAGATGAGTTATATCTTTTGCGTCAGCCTCTTTCAGATCATAGATTCGAAGCCGGCACTTGCCGCTGCCAAGACTGAGTCTGCCGCCCCATCCACTCCAGGCAAAGATATCGTCGTGTATCAGCATATCAGGTTGTTTTTTGTCACTGGTCATTGGTCGCTCTTTGCTCGTTACGGGTTGCGGGTTGCGGGTTCAGTCGTCGTAGCTAAAGCAACTATGGTGAAGTCGGCTTGAAGCGCAGCGAAACTACCGATTTATCGGGGTTGCTGGTCACTTTTCACCATTCACTGGTCATTTCTTTGTTTTTGTATTGACATGGGTAATGTGATAGTTATGATTATCTATCACTAAAAACCCGTAACCAGCCAATGGGGTTTATATACCGAATTTTGATGATTAACAACACCAATAACATAGATCGTTTGGTATTTGAAGACAAAGAGGTCATTCTCGTAGGGACCGCCCACGTCTCCAGTGAAAGCGCCCGGCTGGCGGTCCAGGTTATCGAAACAGAAAAACCGGATACCGTCTGTGTTGAACTGTGCGAATCAAGGTATCAGACTATCAGTCAGAAAGAGCTTTGGCGGGATATGGATATCGTCAAAGTTATCAAGGAGAAAAAATCCTTCCTTTTGCTTTCGAATCTCCTGCTGGCGTCACTTCAGAAACGGATAGCCAAAAAATTTGACATCGAACCCGGCGAGGAGATGATAAAGGCCATTGAAGCCGGCAAGGCTGTGGGCGCGTCCATACACCTTGCCGACCGGGATATCCACATCACCCTGCTGAAGACCTGGCGCGTTATGGGACTGTGGAGCAAATTCAAACTTTTGTTTCAATTCCTTTTGTCGCTTGGACAAATTGAAGATATCAGCGAAGAAGACATTGAGAAGATGAAGCAGGAAGATGTGCTCCAGTCTCTGTTAGCCGACGTCGGCAAATCACTGCCGGTCTTAAAAGATATCTTGATCGATGAAAGAGACCTGTATTTGACCCACAGAATCCGCACGGCTCCCGGCAAAAAAATCGTTGCGATCGTCGGTGCCGGTCACGTTCCCGGTATAAAAAACAACTGGAACACAGATATAGAATTTGAGGCCCTCAAGCAAATTCCGCCCAAAGGAAGAGCATCGGTTGTTTTTAAATGGCTGATCCCTGTGGCCATAATGATACTGATTATTGTGGGCTTTTATCAGGGCGGTGCCCACGCAGGCAAGGATATGATCACATGGTGGGTTCTGGCCAATGGTATTCTGGCCGGCCTGGGTGCCGCCATCGCCCTGGCTCACCCCCTGACAATCCTTTCTTCGATTCTGGCGGCCCCTTTAACTTCTCTGAACCCCATGATTGCGGCCGGCTGGGTTTCCGGGCTGGTGGAAGCTTTTTCCCGCAAACCCAAGGTAAGGGATTTTGAAAACCTGCCGGAGGACATTCTTTCCATCAGGGGCTTTTGGAAAAACAAGGTCACGCGCATCCTGCTGGTGGTGGTATTTACCAACCTGGGCAGTTCCATAGGGACGTTTGTGGCGATACCTTTAATGGTGAAAGTCCTCTAACTTT
>NZ_JAZFTO010000170.1:0-18457 GCF_036446775.1 Candidatus Desulfatibia sp. | reverse complement strand
GACAGCTGGCCCCAAAGGCCGTCCTCGGCAAAGCGGAAGATCTGGACCGCCAGCACTTCGGTGCCCGGTCGCGAAAGCACCACCGAGAGGGTCAGTTCCCTTACGAACATAGTGGCCATGAGTATCCATCCGGAGACGATGCCCGGAATGAGCAGGGGGATGACGATGCGACGCATGGTCGTGAATGAGCCCGCACCGCAGACCTGCGAAGACTCCTCCAGATGGCTGTGGATCTGGATGAACGCACTGGTCAGGGGCCGGACGCCGTAGGGCAGATAGGTGGCGATATAGCCGATGAGCAGAGCCCAGATGGTGGCGTACAATGGCGTACGCACAAAAAACCACATGAATCCCACACCGATGACGATCCCCGGAAAGGAGAAGGACAGGAAGGAGAGCGTCTCCAGAAGGCCGGAGGCATAGGAGCGAACTTTGACGATTACGTAGGCCACGAAGATGGACAGGGTCACTCCGAGGGTCGCACCCACCACGCCGAGGAACACGCTGTTCTTAAGGGACAAGAGCGAGATCGGGTCGTTGATCACCTCAATCCAATGCTTCCAGCTCATCATGGAGAAGGCCTTTGCGCTGGGGATCATGGAATAGGGCACCAGCGAGGTGTAGAACAGCACCAGCACCGGCAGGACGATGAGGACCATGGACAGGATGCCGACGATGCTGAACAGGGGATACTTGGCCCCTTTGAGTTCGATTACGGTGGGCCGGTATCCACGGCTGGAGATGGTGACGTACTTTTCGCTTTCCGAGGTCAGGTAGCGGTAGACATAGATCAGCGTGATGGAGGTGGCCAGAACGCTCATGCCTATGGCCGCAGCCTTACCGAAATCCGCGGCAAATCCGGTGGAGATGGACTGGTAGATGTGCGTGGCCAGTACGTAGATCCGCCCGGGCATGCCGATAACTGAGGGCACGGCAAAGGAGGCCAGACTGCGTATCAGCGACAGGATGAAAGCGGCCAGGATCGCCGGCCTCAGCACGGGCAGGGTCACTCGGAGCAATGTACGCAGTGTAGTGCCCCCGCAGACTTTGGAAGACTCCTCCAGCGTGCTATCGAAAGCTGCCATTGCCGGGGCCAGGATGAGATAGGCGATGGGCAGGTCCAAGAGACCCTCGACCAGGATCATCCCCGCCAGGGAGTAGATGTTGATCGCGATGTTTTCGAACCCGGTGACCTGACGCAGGAACAGGTTGATCAGGCCGTTGGACGGGTTCAGCAGGAGCACCCAGCTGACCGAGAACAGGATGTGCGGGATCATCATCGGGATGATGGAGATGATCCTGAACAAAAATTTGAAGGGAATGTCCGTGCGTGTATTCAGATAGGCCAGGAAAAGCGCCAAGCCGGTGGCCACCATCGAGGACCCGAGTATGAAAATGATCGTGTTGACGATGATCCCGGCCAATTCGGGGTCGGTGTATGCCTGGATGTACTTGTCCGGGGTGAATTCGCCAAAGGCTCCCAGGCCCGTGGAAAAGCTTCCGAAGATCAGCATGACTACGGGACACACGGTCAGGAAACCGACGATGGCGATCAGGGTCGGCGTCAAGACCGATCGTTTGTTGACCATTGTTCTTTTCCTTCCCTACCTGGTGACCAGCAGACAATGGTCAGGATCAACGGTGAAATTGGCGGTATCCCTCACCTTGATGTCAGAGTCCGGCTCGGTCTTGATGAAGAGCTGGCTGTCATTAATTGTGATCTCGCCTTCGAATGCTTCGCCGATGAAAACCAGCGACTGGATCTGTCCGTTGAAGACGTTCTGTGCCTGGGTTGCGTTGCCTCGTTTCAGGCGGATGAATTCGGGGCGCAGGCAGAGCGTCACCTTGTCGCCCGGCTTCATGTCGGCCTGCTTGCGGCAAATGACGCTGCCGATGGCGCAGTCCACCGTGGTCACTGAGCCCTCCTGGGAAGTTACCGTAGCCTCGATCAGGTTGGTGCGGCCGATGAAGTCGGCCACAAAACGGTGGTCGGAGTTGAAATAGATGTTCCGGGGCGTACCCGTCTCGATGATCCGGCCCTTGTTCATCACCGCAACGATATCGGACAGGGCCAGGGCTTCGATCCGGTCATGGGTCACATAGACAGCCGTGATCTGAAGCTCGGTCAGAAAGGTCCGCAGTTCCTTGCGGGTTTCTTCCCTAAGTTTCGCGTCCAGGTTGGAAAGCGGCTCATCAAAGAGGATGACCTTGGGTTCGGCGACCAAAGCACGGGCCAGGGCCACACGCTGCTGCTGCCCGCCGGAAAGTTTAGTTGCAGGCCGATCCTCGAACCCCTCCATCTGCACGAAGCGCAACGTTTTTTCGACCTTGTTTCGGATGACGTTCTTGGACATTTTTCGGGCCTGGAGAGGATAGGCCACGTTGTTGAAAACGTTCATGTGCGGCCAGATGGCGTAGGTCTGAAAGACCATGCCCAGGCCCCGGTTCTCCGTGGGAACGAAGATGTTCTTCTCACTGGACCAGACGACCTCACCGCCTATTTCGATTTCCCCGGTGTCAGGGGACTCCAGACCAACGATGCAACGTAAGAGAGTGGTCTTGCCGCATCCGCTCGGGCCGAGAAGGGTGAATATCTGGTTGGCCGGTATCGTCAAGTTCACGTTGTCCAGAGCCTTGATGGTCTTGCCGCCGGAGTAATAATACTTGCTGACGTTCTTGATGTAAATTTCCATAAGCAGTTCTGATGTGTTCTCTCTGGTCAGTCGTCCGGGTTTTATGGCCTGCATCGGGCTTTGTGGACACAGCTGCGCCCGGGGCCTTTTCAAAATACAACAACCCGCCCGGTTGTCATCCACCACCGGGCGGGCTTGGGGTTTGTTGCCTTTTTTGCGTTAGCGCAGGGCGAAGATTTTCTTGAACTTGGCCCCCCAATCGCGGATTTCTTTGTCCGACATCGTCCGGATGGGGATGACCTTGGCTTTGTCCATACCGTCGATGGGCGGAAATACGCCAGGAGCCAGGACGTATTCACCGACGTCCGAGGCAAGCATGCCCATGGCCTTCTTGGAAAGCCAGAAGTCCATGAACAGCTTTGCGGCGTTGGGGTTCTTGGCGCTGGAGGCAATGGCCATGCCGCGAGGGGTTCCCAGCAGGGGTTGCTCCACCCGGGCCCAATCGAGAGGGGCCGGGGCCTTGGTGATGATGTACTTGGGCATGGAGATGGCGATGGACTTTTCGCCGCTTTCAACGGGCGCCGGCGTGGGGCCGAATGACTTGACGAACATGGGCTTATTGGCTGCGAGTCCCTTGAGGAACTGCATCCATTCGGCCTCGGACTTATAGACATTTTCCTTCAGTCCGACCAGCCAGGAGATGGTGGTCGCATGGGTGCCCGGGTTGGCCATGACGATCTTGTTTTTCCACTTGGGGTCGGTCAGATCCTCATAGCGCTTGGGAACGTCAGCCTGCTTGACCAGTTCCTTGTTGTAGATCAGGGCCACATACTCGATGCCGAAGGTATGGATCTGGTCGTCCTTGCGGGTCCAGTCAGGATAGCTGGCGGCGGCCGGGGAATTGTATGAAGCCAGGACGCCCTGAGCTTTGAGCATTTGCATCACCGGTAATGGCGCTTGCAGCACGTCGGCCATGAGTTTTCCGGCCTGGAACTCGGTCAGCACCGTGGCCAGGAATTTGGATGTGGAAATGCGTGTGTACTTGCCCTTGAGACCGGTTTCTGCATTGAATGCATCCATTATCGGCTTAACAGCCGTAATATTTGCGTAAAATGACACCTGCCCTTCAGCCTTGGCCTTCCGGAGGAGGTCGGTATCCGCAGCAAACGCCGAGGGTACCAGGATCAGAGCCAACAATGTAACCAGAATTTTTTTCATTTGTTCATCTCCTTTAATTTAGTGTTCACAATTAGGATAAAAATCAAATCCGGCAATCGCGTCAGCAGAAATATTGATTGTTTGTCCCTGGAAGTCAGCAGACAATTACCTCTTTAGCAAAAACCCATAAAAAACCAATCAATACACTTGTGATCTTTTATGAAATCATTTTGTATGTCAAGGAAAAAGCATTGATTTCAGAACTACTGACCGCATGGAATTTCAATTGCAATCTAATCCGCCGTGAAGCCCAAAAAAGAAATAGGGGACATCCTATAATCCTCTTGTCAAGCATAAAATTGATAAATTTAAAATAATAATAATTTCCAACGCTTGAAAAGATAGACCTCCTGAAGACACACTTATCCCTTGCTCTTTGACATAATTTTTCGGCGGATCTCTCACAATAGTCCTTCAGCAGGTTCAGGATAAACTCACTCAACCTCTGATCCCTTCGGCAAGCTCAGGATAAACTTAACGTTTATCCGGCCTTACCGTTCGAACGGTTACGCCAATCATCCCTTATCCAGATTCTTTAAGTTCAGTCCCTCCAAAAAGACGGCGGACAGGGGACGGCCCACGATAAACCTAGGGCCATTGGGGTCTGACCAAGCTATCTGTCTTAATTCACATTAAAAACATCCCATAAATAGGTGTTTTTATCGCTTAGAACTACCTTTTTAGGGCCCGAATTGGCCATATAAGACGCCTGTTGTTCACGAAGCTGGTGATTTCATCCGATTTAACAATCTTTCGTCCTTCTGCACGATAACCGAGTTTATCTTTTGTCGTTTCAACAAATTCTTTACCACCGATGGCAACACTCTGGGTCCACTTGGTATCGCGTACATGTCGATTGATTCTGAGCGTCTCTTCAATCCATCTATTGATCTTTCAAATTCTTAATTGACTTACTATGCAACAATTCAGTTAATTTCTTATAATTGATTAAGGCATATCTTTCCCTTGGTTTTTGAATTTCATTGTATCCGCAAAATTCCCATTCCAAAGGATGCGAGGCACTGCCGGTACGCACCATATTCAAGTCAATATAAACCATGCAGCGAAATAGGTGATCATTCCCCTCGATAGCCGTTGCATGGTATCGGTCCTCCCAAAATGCGCCTTTACGACTCTTGCGCTGATTGTACTCTTGGCCTGTACGTCCCGCAATAAGTTGCATTGATTTGGAAATCACATCACTCGGACCGTCATCGATAACAAGCAGATGGATGTGGTTTGAGGTAATCATATAACCTAAGATAGTTAATCCAAACCTTTTCTTTGCTTCGAAAAGCCAATACATCCACCGCCGACGGTCTTTTGCAAATTTCAAAAGAAACTCTTTTTTATGACAACGGTGGGTAATATGCCAAATATAACCTGGAATGTAGTGTCGTCTTGCACGCGGCAATTGAAAAGATTCTCCTTAGATAGCTATTTTTGGGGGTAAAAAGGGGCCTCTAAGCCCAAAAATCATGCCTAATAATTTAATTTGTTGTATGTTTCTTATAGGTTGTCGTGGTCAGACCCCAAATCATTCAACGAGTTCGTTAGCCATTTCCTGTAAGCGAACCCGGGCATTCTCAGGAACGCCGATGTGCTCGCAATCGGGCCCGAATCCGAGTGGCCTGGGGTCAAACCTTGATTTGTGATTAATATCATTAACAAATCATTTGTCTAATCAATATAACTATCTGCAATAAATCAACATAATGCACAATAATCAATGATCAAGGTTTGACCCCATTTCCCAATTCTCCAAAGGCGGATAAATCTCCACTGCGTTACGACAAGCAGCGGGGAATTCAAATTTAAAGCGGGCTCCTCCAAAGACGGATAAATCTCCGGGTGCTTCAACAAAAAGACAAACCCCTTCTTAGCTTGCTTGCGCAAAAAAGGGCTTTATCTGATTCAATAGCCATGGGATCGGACTCCCAGTATTTGTAAGATGTTTATATCCAGCCGTGCCGGTACTTCAAGTGCCTGACCTTAATTCAAAAAATTTAAAAAGTCAATGCTTAGTACCACGTAGAAAAGTGCTTAGTTAAAATACGTATTAGGTTGCTGGATGCTGGTTGGAGCGTGCCGACTTCGCCATAGTACCTTAGCTACGACGGCTGAAAGCGGAAATTTATCCGCCCCTGGAGGATCCCGCTGAAGGCGGGGTTACGAGGTTCCGGAGAGCTGCTTAACTAAACTACACAGCTTGACTCAATAGTCAATTACACCTATCACGAAAGTCTATTGCGAATCCACGCGGGACTCCGGCGACAATCCAAAATGGCATAGACTCGAATGATGTCTTTTTGTAACCTATAGTAAATGGCGAAGGGAAATCTTTTGGCTAGCAAGCGGTGATATCCGAAACGGAGGCGTGAATACCGGCATAGAGATAGAGCGACTCTATATCTGAAAAGAGGGAGTCGAGAAAGTAATCACCGAGTCCTTTCGACTGACGCTCATAAAACTTGAAACCATCGAGCAAATCTTTCTCGGCAGAATCAAGGAGTTCGATTCTCATTTAATCTGATCCCTGATTCTTTCCTTAGCCCGATCAAAGGCTGTAAATTTTGCCTTCCCTTCGTTTATCTCCTTTTCTCTCGCCTCTAAAACTTCCTTGTGCCATTTTGGAGATGGAATGGATTCGGGATCTCGGCAGAGATCGTCCCATAGTTTTTCCATCACAGCTATCTTATCCAAGCTTGTCATTTTATCTAAAGGTAATGAAATATTCATATCATTCTCCTTTTCATGGTAAATATAGAGTGTTAAGAATAATTCACCTTTCAATTTTTTACAATGAAGAACTTCCAGTGTCTTCAAACGCCGCTGCTGTGGGGCGCGCGGCGAGGCTCCCAGTATTTAGTGGTATCTACCAGCTGTTAAGACCGGAAAATAGTGTTTTGGATATATTGCCTGACCATAAATGAAAAAATCTGAAAAATCAATGGTTAGTGTGGGTCGTAGCGCCTGTGGCGCTGGTGGTGGAGCGCCCCGCAAGTACTTAGGGCTTGAGGAGCGTCCCGAAAGCATTCGGCCGCCTACGCTGAAGCTACGTCGTGCCAAGGAACTTGAGGAGCGGTTCGAGGAACCTTGATGCGGAATGCGTATTATTAACCACAGACGCACGCAGACAGACACACGCAGACCCCGGTTAAATAAAAAAGAAAACTACCTGACCAAATTTCACCTTATTTGCAAGAGGTCGAGGAGCTGGCGAACGAATCCTAATACATCAGCCTGGCATGAAATCGCCCAGTTTGGTTGCCGCATATAGGCATGTCGCGCGGACAAGTTCTGCTTGTTCGCTGCTATATTCCTTGGCACTTGAAGGCTTCTCAGGCATCTTTACCCCACTTCAACAGCTCTTGGCGTAAGCGCTCGGCCGCTTCTTTCGCCCGCTCGGGGTGGCCTAATAGATCCAGGTACGCCTGAACGGGGTGGACGCACTGAATGCTTTCCACCTCCGCCGCCCCCTGGAATACACCCTCATCATTAGGAACAACGAGCCATATATTTGCTCCGCGCGGATCTTCCCGAAAACCAATCAAATCGAATAGTTCAGGTGCAGGGCTAAATTGCAAGTAGAACGTAACGATACGGAAGCCTGAAAATTTGTTGTACAGCCAGGCGGCACCAAGGCCCGTGGCCGAATGCGGCACTTTATTTTCCGAGAAAAGACTGGGAATCTTTTTCAGAAGCTCATCACTCGAACGTGCGGCAATATGCCCCTTGATAATTTGGTGGTTGGAAAAGCTGTACCGCTCTTGCCACGAGTCCAGCAAAAGATCCGGATCGGAGACACGAATCAATCCATCTTTGCTCCGGGCAACGAGCCCGTCTGCTTCTAAACGGGAGACAATGCGGCTGGTGAAGCCTTCGTCCATATTGGTTGTCTGGGCAATTTCCCGCTGGCTCATTGATTGATCAGCATGCATCAAAAGCCATCTGGCAATGCGCGAACTTTTGGGGGCAAAAGCGTTTGAAGGGCGTCCCGGGCTTTTAAAGCGATTAGGTCGACCGTCAATCAATATGCGCAAGTTAGGCGTAAAAATGTTTGCATTACCGGATAAATCCAACCAGGAGACACCGGCTTCTTCACAGAGTTTACGGCCTACATCCCCCATGAAAGGTACGGCCAGCAGAGGAATAACAGGCCCTTCAAAATTTTGTTCGGATTTGTTCAATGACTGGATTGCGGAGATAATTTGAGCGGCATTACCGTTCGCTTTGGATGCAACCATAAACTTGAAATTGCCGGCATGGACAAAACCGTCTATTTGTCTGTCATCCATGCCGGATTCGACCCGCACTTCATCCTTAGGAACTTTTAGCCAAACTCCCAAAAGATCAGAAACCTGCTGGATGCTCTTTTTTTCAGGAATTGACACCATGCTTGACTAAATACCAAAACTTGATTATTCTGTCAAGTAATATAATTTAGTCAAGCTGTCCAATTGCAGTATCTCTCGCATGAAAAATTACGACGGCTGAAAGCGGAAATCCCGATTTATCGGGGATACCGGATACCGGATAGATAACGCGAGTTGCAAGTTTCCGGCTGTAGTTTACTTTTCACTGCTCACATTTGACCGTTCGGCGAGCCAACAACGCACCAATCATTGAGGATCTGACGTATCCTCGACTTTCGCTCAATTGAGATGCTAGGTTATAATACTATTTAGGGTATCAGTTAACTTTTTCTTAGAATAAGGCTTGGCGAGGGCGTCTATAAAACCATATTTTCTGAAATCAGTCATGACAGGATCATCTGAATAACCGCTTGAAACGATGGCTTTGGCTTGAGGATCTATTTTCAGGATCGCTTTGATAGCATCTTTACCTCCCATTCCTCCTTTGATAGTTAAATCCAGTATAATCACATCAAAAGGTTCCCCGGATTCGTATGCTTTTTTATACAATGCAATTGCTTCAGTGCCATCTTTAGCCAATTCAGATTCATATCCCAAGCGGCCCAGCATCAGCCTGGCAAGTTTCCTGATAGACGTTTCGTCATCCATTAACAATATTTTTCCGGTATAAATTGCCGGTTTTGCAGGCCGGAGTGTCTCTACAGGATCTGAATATTTAATCTCCTTTGTGTGTGCCGGCAGATATATGGTAAAAGTTGTGCCGGCTCCAACTTCAGATTCAACCCTGATATACCCGTCATGTCTTTTAACAATGGAATAAGTTATCGCCAGCCCCAAACCCAGTCCTTTTTGAGATCCCAATTCCTTGGTTGTAAAGTAGGGATCGAATATCATGTTAAGATGTTCTTCTGAAATCCCAACGCCGTGATCCTGGATTGATATTTTTACATATTTACCTGCCGGAATAGTGAAATTTTTTTCAACAGTCTCTGAATCAAAAGCAACATTCTCGGCTTTTAAGGTAATTGATCCAGCCCCCGCCATGGATTCTGCTGCGTTGGAAATAAGATTGCCTAACGCCTGCTCCATTTGATCTTTGTCAAAAGCAACGGCATAAAGATCGCTCGATATTAAAAATTCGCACTTTACATTGGACCCCGCCAGGGTACGGTCTGCCGATTCTTTTAGCAGCTTTCCGATTAAACCTGCTTTTTTAACAGGCGCTCCTCCTTTTGCAAATGTCAGCAATTGACTGGTAAGGTCTTGTGCCCGCTGAGAAGCTATTTCCGCCTCTTGCAGAAATTCACTAATTCCATATTCAGGTTCAACGTCATCTTTTGCCATAGAAATATTGCCCATGATAATATTCAAAAGGTTGTTAAAATCATGAGCAATGCCGCCGGACAGTATACCGATTGATTCCAGTTTCTTTACTTTCAGCATTTCTGCTTCTAATTTTTTATATGAAGAAAGGTCACGAGCAATGCCGTTTATTCCGGTTAAGCCGCCCTGCTCGTCATAGTGGAAATTGGCGACCCAAAGCATATGGTAAACTTGTCCGGTAATTTTGTTGACCTGCCGGTTTTCAATGGTAGCGCTTTCGAGCCTGTTGCGCACCCATTTTTCGAACTCAACTTCGGTCCTTTCGCGATCTTCAGGATGAATAAAGTCAAAAGCGGACATGCCGACACACTGGTCCATACTAACTCCAAAGATTTTTTCGGCAACATGATTGACATAGATGAATCTTCCCTGGCTGTCCACCCGCGTTATCAAGTCATCCGTTCCTTCCACGAATTCACGATATCTTTCTTCGCTCCCCCGCAAGGCCGCTTCCATTTGTAAACGTTCGGCCATCTCTGCTCTTAATTGATCATTAGCCTCGGACAGTTCACTTGTCCGCCTCTTTACCGTTTTGCGAAGTGTGAAGATCCAAATCAAAAAAGTAGCAGATGCAGCAACAATTATTATTAGAAACCATGTTAAAACCTTTTGAATCTTTTTAGCTTTTATTTCTTTTTCGCGCTTTGGGTCAAAAATAAATTCATCGAGGTTCAAATCTCCTGTAACAAGTTTGCTCTGCTTCAGAAACGAGTGCATGCGCCGCCAACGGTCTGGATTTATATGACCGATTTTGATTACAGGGTATAGAGTCAATTTGCGCACGCCTTCAATCTGAAAACGATTGAAAGCATGAAACTCATCTACGGGAGGAGCTGTCCGCGGCAGCTCACGACTGATCTGGTCGGCAACAGCTTCGGGGTTTTCTAATGCATATTTCCAACCATTCAAGCTGGCCTGGAGGAATCGCTGCACTAAATCAGGATTGTTTTTTATCAATGCATGACGCGTAAAGAGTGAATCCCCATAAAAATCAACCCCGTATGCGGAAGGTTGCAAGCTTTTAAGTTTAATACCATACTTCTTGAAAACAAACGGTGCTGCAATACTATATCCCTGAATTACATCAACTTTGTCATCCAATAATTCTTTCATGCCAAAAGTATAAGAATATGGGGTCACCACAGCGGGATCGATCCCTTCAACCCGCAACATGGCCTGCATTTCCAAATCAATAAGATCATTAACTCGGCGTCCCACCCTTAAGGTTGTCAAGTCGGCGGGGGAGTGTAATGCGGTGCTCTCCTTAGCATAGAGCCGCGCGGAACTGTGTTGAAAAATGGATGCCAAAACAACAAGCGGCCAACCGTTATTTTTGGCAATAAGAATGTCGGCTGAGCCAACCCCAAACTCGGCCTGTCCTTCAGCAACACTTTTTGTCGCACTAATTATTTTTCCATCCTTTTTAACGGCCGACTTGATATCAACATCCAGGCCGGCGGCGGCATAATAACCCTGCCATAATGCGGCGTAATATCCTGCGAATTGAAACTGATGATCCCAGCGCAATTGCAAGGTTACTTTTTCCCCCGCAGCTTTCGCGTTTGGGCTGACGGCAAGTGATAAAACAGTTACAATTATTACTAAACTAATATTGTACATAGACTTTCTAAAAACCAAAAAGATCATGGTATCCTTATTTTCTTTCTCACAAAGGTTTATGCCATGTGCCGATGCTTTACAGGTTGCCCTGTCTGCCATCGGGAACCATCCAACTTGCTTTAAAAAAAGAAAAACCGAACTGCCCGTGATTTGACTTATACAATGTCAACTTCGGCGGCTCGGCTATCTTTGCAGAGATGTGGGCTAAGCAGGTCAGCAGAAAAGATCAAGATCCGTTGCTTTCCGTCTCCTTCTCACGAAGGGTTTGGCTTTATCAAATTATTTTCTTCAGAAAAATACATAGGTGGAAATATAATGTCAACACAATATTTTTTGGCACATTGTAGCAGTTGGATTTCGGGTTGCGGGTTACTTATAACTCACCGCCCATTCGCTTCGCTCATTAGAGGCGCCGAGAACGCAGAGGTTATTTTAGTGTTTTCCATTGACCTCGCTTTTAGCGGGGTCAATGGAAAAAGGAAAGTATCTTTTCTTTGCGCTCTCTGCGTCTTTGCGGTGAAAACAAGAAAAGTAATAGGTTAATTAATCACTCGAACAGCTTCCGATATTTCCCGTAGCCTTCCTTTGCCAGGTCCGCCCTGGGAATGAACCGCAGAGCGGCCGAGTTAATGCAGTAACGCAGACCCGCGGGCTCAGGCCCGTCGTTGAACAGGTGGCCCATGTGCGAATCCCCGTGCTTGCTGCGCACCTCGGTGCGCACCACAAAAAAACTCCGGTCAGCCTTTTCCACGATATTCTCCGGAACCAGAGGCCGGGTGAAGCTGGGCCAGCCGGTTTTAGAATCGAACTTGTCCGTGGAGCTGAAGAGCGGTTCGCCCGAGACGATGTCCACGTAAACGCCCGCTTCGTGATTGTTCCAGTATTCGTTGTCAAAAGGCGGCTCGGTGCCGTCCTGCCGGGTTACCTTGTACTGCATGGGGGTTAACCGCCGGCGCAGTTCCTCCTCATCTGGCAGGGTATACATGCCGCCGGTCTTTTTCATGCCGGTCTCCATGTCCGGTGACATGCCGCCGCCCATCTCCTCTTTCATCGGGTCCGTGGTGTTTCCGGTTTTTTTCATCTCATCCTTCTTCGCGGGCTGCATATCTGCCCATGCCTTTTTCAGGAACTGGTCCCGGCCCGAGCCGGAGCGGTAAAAGCGGTAGCGGATCGGGTTTTTTTTGTAGTAATCCTGGTGATAGTCCTCGGCCGTGTAAAAGGAACCCAGCGAAAGGATATCGGTTACGATGGGCTTGCTGAAGCGATCCGTGGCCTCCAGGCGTTTCTTGGAGTCCTCGGCCAGGCGCTTCTCCCGCTCGTTGGCATAGAAGATGGCACTGCGGTACTGGGAGCCCCGGTCCACGAACTGGCCCCCGGCATCCGTGGGATTCACGTGCCGCCAAAATACCTCGAGCAGCTTCTCGTAGGTAATCTTGTCCGGATCGTAAACCACCTTGACGGCCTCAATGTGCCCGGTACCACCTCCGGAAACCTGACTGTAGGTGGGGTTGGCCAGGCGGCCGCCGGTGTAGCCCGAGATAGCCTCGAATACGCCCTCGACCTTTTCAAAATCAGATTCCGTGCACCAAAAACAGCCGCCGGCAAAGACAGCCGTTTGAGTCTTTTGGGGTTTATCGTTCATCTTTTCCTCCATATTTCCATCCATGCTTCTTACCTGGTGGTAGCCCAATAGGACCGCTACCAGGACGATGATCGTAATATTTAAGGTTTTCATGAGACACCTCCGCGTATTGTGAACATAATTTAGAATAATACGCATTCGTCCTTAGTAAAGACCGGCGTTCGATTTTTTTCCTGTACGGAATATAAGACAGAAGGTAACCGTTCACGGGTTCGGGGTTCAGGGTTCAGCCGCTTACGCTGAAGCTACGTCGTGCCAAGAGGTTCGGGGCTGGTTAGTAAAGGTTAACAAAAAAAGCAACCCGACTCGGCTGCCTTCGACATGAGCTCAGGCCGAATGTAGCTCGTCGCAGGCTGAGCTTCTGAACTCTGAACCTGTGAACGCCTACGATTTAAGAAGGGTCCATGGGGAGCTTCATTTGCAGAGATCGAGGATTTTTTTTGAGGTATATTCGCCCACGTCGGCCAAGGCGTCAATCGCCAAAAACCGGCCGGCGTTGCTGGAATAGAGGCAGGTTACCGCAGCCTGAAAATCATCATCGGCGAGGTAAAAAATATAGCACAGGGCTATTTTGGGAAGGGGGTAAACCACAAATGCAAAATCACCGCCCACCCCGGCCGGCGCCGCCCGGCCCTTGAGATTTTTCACAATGCGCTCTTGATTTTTTTCGATACTCTCAACATAAGGTACCAGAATTTGCTGGGTGTGGGTGACAAAGGCCCCGGCATACGGCATGCTGTTGGGGAAATCCTTAAAGGCTTTAAACGGCTCCGGCACACAAAGCTCCGTCTGGACACCAAGGGCATACAGCGAAAGTAGAATCCCGACCGGTCCGTCCTGCTGTCCTGCATCGAGAAAGATTCCATCCGGCCGGATCTCACATTTTGCGCCGAAAGCATCAAATTCAAACCGCTCCCCGCTTTGCCGGGCAGGTAATTTCCGGTCCAGATCCGGCGGCAGGTTCAGATAGAGTCTTTTGAGGTTGCTGCGGACAATCCTGGCGTAGTTGTCAGTCATCAGTCATAGTGTCCATCCAGAAATGGCCCTTTTTGCCCTGCTCGGCGTTCTCCGCGGGTTTCCGCCCTCGACGTACTTTAAGTACGCCTCGGGCAAAAACCCTTGTGCGGCCTTGATCAGGACAAAAACTGCTCATTTCTGAATTGGACACCCTCGTGTTCATTTTGGATTTCTGGATGGACACAAGTTAGGTGTCGAATTCCAACGGAGTAACCGATATAATCAGCGGCAGTTCAAGAATCTTTTCAACAACTTTTTCGGAGATCCGGACATTGGTTTTGAGAAAAATGATATTCATTTTTCCGGTCTCTTCCTGGCCCACCTGCATCTGGTCGATGTTAATATTATGTTTACCAAGAAGCGTCGCGAAACTTCCGATAGCTCCCGGCTTGTCAAGATTGTACACCAGCGCCAGGTGGCCCTGGGGAATCAGCTCGAGCCGGAAATTATTAATCTTTACCACGCGCGTCTGATTCTTGCCGAAAATGGTTCCGGATACCGTAGTGGTCATTTCAGCAGTTACCACCCGGACGGTAACCAGGTTGATATACTCTTCGGAATCATCACTGGTTGTCTCTTTGACCTTGATCCCCCTCTCTTTGGCCAGGATCCGGGCATTGACAAAATTGACATCATCCTTCACCACAGGAGCCAGCAAGCCTCTCAACACCGCTATTGAAACCGGCGACAGGTCAAGTCCTTTGAAATCCCCGCCATATTCAATGGAGACTTCCTCGACCGGCCCCTGCGCCAGCTGGGCCTGGAGACTGCCCATCTGATCGGCCAAAGTCAATAAGGGTTTCAGTTTTTTGAGAAGATCGCCGGTTACCGACGGGAAATTGACGGCGTTTAAAATTGTGCCGTACTTGAGATAGTCTATGATCTGGCTGGCGACATCGACCGCCACCTTGGCCTGGGCTTCCTGGGTGGACGACCCCAGATGGGGTGTGCAAATCAGCCGCTCATGTTCAACCAGTTTGCAAATGCCGGGAGGTTCATTCTCGAAAACGTCCAGCGCGGCACCGGCGATTTTCCCCGACTCCAAGGCATCGTGCAGATCACTCTCATCTACAATCCCGCCGCGGGCGCAGTTTATGATCATGACGTCATCTTTCATCTGCTCGAAAGCGTCCTTTTTGATCAGTCCGGTGGTATCCTTTAACCTGGGAACATGTATGGTGATGTAATCGGATCGGCGGTATAATTCTTCCAGGGAGACACTTTCATAACCTTCCTTTTCAATCTGCTCGGGCCTGACATAAGGATCGTGAACAATCACCCTCATCTTCAGCCCGCGCGCGCGATCAGCTACAATGGAACCGATTTTCCCGAAACCTATAACTCCGAGGATCTTATTATATATCTCCCTGCCCTGCAGTTTCTTTTTGTCCCAACGACCGGCCTTTAAAGACGCGGTTCCTTCGGGGATATTGCGCGACAGAGCCAGTATCATGCCAATTGCATGTTCGGCGGTTGTAATAACATTGCCGCCGGGAGTATTCATAACAATAATACCGCGCTTGGTAGCCGCCGGTATGTCCACGTTATCAAGACCGATTCCGGCCCGGCCCACTGCCTTAAGGCGCAATGCCGCTTCCAGCAGATCCTCTGTTACCTTTGTTGCGCTGCGGATTACCAGAGCATCATAGTTGCCAATAATACTTTTGAGTTCTTCGGGAGACAGTCCGGTATTTACATCAACTTCAAGGCCCTCCTCCTCCTGAAACATCTGAATGCCAGCTTCACCCAGGTCGTCGCTGACCAATACTTTCATGATATTCCTCCTGAACGAATAAATATGATATGATTGGGCCTAAACAGATTAAGTATGCCCCATCTAAAATCAAAATAAAATGGTATTATAGATATTTTTTGTTGACATTCAACCCAAAAATACATTCAAAGAAAAAAATATGTGAATATGACGATATATAAGTACCTTCTCAGTAAATTATTGCAGCCCACCGGTGATAAAATGAAAATACGATTATAATATTGCTTTTAATTATTTAATGCGCTTAACATTGACGATTTCGTAAAAAGTCACGCATTAAAATTTTATGGAAAAAGGAGACAAAAAGATGAGCTGTGGCACCTGTCTAACCAAAGAAGATGTTTTGAGAATCGTCAAAGAAAAAAGGGTCAGCTTCATCCAGTTCTGGTTTACAGACGTGCTGGGCATGCTGAAAAGCTTCGCCGTCACGCAGCCCGAACTGGAAATGGGAATGCTCGAGGGTATGGGCTTTGACGGGTCTTCCATCGAAGGCTTTGCCCGTATCGAAGAAAGCGATATGGTCGCCATGCCGGACCCCGCTACCTTTCAGCTGCTGCCGTGGCGCCCGGAGGAAAGACCCGTAGCCCGCATGTTCTGTGATATCGTCAACCCCGATCAAACCCCTTATGACGGCGATCCCCGTTATGTTCTCAAACGCCTTTTGAATAAAATAGCCAAAAAGGGATACACTTTTTACGTCGGTCCCGAGCTTGAATACTTCTACTTCAAAAGCAAGGACAAACCAGAAGGGCTTGATACGGGCGGATATTTTGACAGCCTGCCGCTTGATATGGCATCTGATTTAAGACGCGAAACCATTTTCGCCTTACAGGCCATGGATATACCGGTCGAGTACAGCCATCATGAAGTGGCGCCCAGCCAGCATGAAATCGATTTAAGGTATGACGAGGCCCTCAGAATGTCCGACAAAACCATGACCTATAGGATCGTGGTCAAGGAGATCGCACGCCAAAAAGGCTATTACGCCACATTTATGCCCAAACCGATCTTTGGTGAGAACGGCAGCGGCATGCATGTGCATCAATCTCTTTTTCAGGGAGATAAAAATCTCTTTTTTGACGTCGACGCCCCTTACCATTTATCTAAAATCGCCAAAGGATATATTGCCGGAATTATGAAGCACGCCCGCGAGATCATCGCCGTGACCAACCAGTGGGTCAACTCTTACAAGCGGCTGGTACCGGGATACGAGGCGCCTGTTTATATTTCCTGGGCGCGACGGAACCGTTCGACCATGGTCAGGGTGCCCATGTACAAACCGGGCAAGGAAGTTGCCACCCGCATAGAATTTCGCGCCCCTGATCCGGCCTGCAACCCTTATCTGGCGTTTGCCGTCATGCTGGCAGCCGGCCTCAAAGGCATCGAAAATGAATATGAACTGCCGGACCCTGTCGAAGAGGACATCTTCCAGATGTCCAAAAAAGAAAAAAAGGAAAGGGGTATCGATACCCTTCCGGACAATCTTTTTGAAGCCCTGATTGAACTTGAAAAATCAGATTTGGTCAAAGAGGCTCTGGGCGAGCATATTTTCAATAAGTTTGTGGAAAACAAACAGATCGAGTGGGATCGCTATCGGACCCATGTCAGCCAGTATGAAATCGAAAAATACATGCCCATCATGTAGTTTCCATCCAGTCCCGCCTCGGCGGGATTCCGATGAGTCCTGCTTTTAGCGGGATTCTCTCTCCGAGGCGTAGGACTCCGTCTCGTCGAGACTACGTCTCGGTGAGCTCTACCCTCCGGCCTGTAAGCCCTACGGGCTGGAAGCGGAGCCGGAGGCAGGAAAGGGGAAAAGAAAATCCTGAAGATCGTGCCTGTCCCGTTAAATCTGAAAGCCATTTAACCGGGATAAATCCTGCTTGCCCAGTTAAATGTGAAGCCTATTTAACCGGGGTCTAAATAAAAAGGGAACTGAAAGAGAACGAGACTTTTGGAAAAGACTATCAGATCCGCATGCTATAAGGAGATTGACTTATGTTTTTATCACTTGTTCAAAAAAGAAGAAGCATCCGCCAGTACTTAGAGAAGCCCGTGGAAAAAGAGAAAATCGAACTTCTCATTGAGGCCGCCCTGCGTTCACCCTCTTCAAGAGGGTTTAATCCCTGGGAGTTGGTTGTAGTAACGGATCGAGATTTGCTTGAAAAGCTTTCAAAAGCCAAAACGCACGGTGCTTCGTTTTTAAAAAATGCCTCCTTGGGAATCGTTGTTTGTGCGGATCCCGAAAAATGCGATGTTTGGATTGAGGATGCTTCCATCGCCTCGATCTTTCTCCATCTGGCGGCCGAGTCCCTGGGACTTGGAAGTTGCTGGATTCAGATCAGAATGAGAATGCATGATCAGACCAAAACCTCACAGGAGTATGTGCAAAAACTTTTAAATATTCCGGAGAACTTAAACGTGGAATCGATGATCGCCATTGGCTACCCTGCTGAAAGTAAGCCCCCGCACCGCAAAGAAAATCTACAATATGAAAAAGTGCATTATAATGCGTACGGCAAATAGGAATTGAACTTAGCAGGACAAATGAAAACCGGCGGCAATATTTTGGCCTTCTTTTAAGAGTCGGTTGAAAGTCTTAACAGCCTTAGTGGTTTTTTCTTCGATCAATTCAATATTATTGTTTTTAAGAAATGCACGCAAGGCCCCGGTTGATTTCATCAGGCCGGGCAAACCTTTGCCAATTATTAAAATACCGGGGCTGGCTTTCAAAATATCCTGAATGTCATCCACATCAACAGAATGCCCGCGCTTTCGCCACCATTCAGGAACAACC